>PMKG01000422.1 GCA_003157675.1 Acidobacteriota bacterium | reverse complement strand
TACGTGTTCATGAACTCGACGGTCATCTTCCTTTTCGTGGTGCCGCTCATCACGATGCGCACCTACGCCGAGGAGAAGCGCTCGGGCACGATCGAGCTGCTCATGACCTCGCCCATCACCGACTTCCAGATCATCATCGGCAAGTTCCTCGGCGCGATGTCGCTCTACGGGGCGATGCTCGCGGTGACGCTGGTGCACATGGCGGTCCTCTTCCGGTTCGGCCACCCCGAGTGGAAGCCGATCGTCACCGGGTATCTCGGCCTGCTGCTGCTCGGCGGGTGCTGCGTCTCGGTCGGCCTGTTCTTCTCGAGCCTGACGAAGAACCAGATCGTCGCCGGGATGTTCACGTTCATCGTGCTGCTGTTCTTCTGGGTCATCGACTGGAGCGCCAGCTTCTCGGGCCCGACGATGGGGCGGCTCGCCTCCTACCTCTCGCTCACCGGGCACATCGAGGACTTCCTGCGCGGCATCGTGGACACCGAGCACGTCGTCTATTACCTGAGCTTCATCACCTTCGGTCTGTTCCTGACGGCCAAGGCGGTCGACAGCGAGCGGTGGCGGGGGTAGCGCGCGATGCTGAAACGAGCCTTCGATACGATCTTGTGGCTGGGCACGGCGCTCGTGCTGGCCGCCGTCGCGGTGTTCTTCCTCAAGGCCGAATGGCAGCCGTATTCGCGCTGGCTGGCCGTGGGCGGCCTGGTCTGCATCCTGCTCTACGCGCTCGGGCAATGGCGCGAGGCCGCGAAGATGTTCGCCGGGCGGTCGGTCCGTCTCGGCACGATCTCGGGCGCGGCCATCGTCGTGGTGCTCGCGATCCTCGTCGCGATCAACTACATTTCCTCGCGCGAGCACAAGCGTTGGGACCTGACGGCGTCGGGCGAGTTCACCCTCTCGCCGCAGTCGATCAGGGTGCTGAAGTCGCTCGACAGCCCGCTCAAGCTGACGGTGTTCGCCAAGGACAGCGAGTTCCCGACGTACCGCGACCGCCTCGGCCAGTACGAGTACGTCTCCAAGAAGGTGTCTGCCGAATATATCGATCCCGACAAGAAGCCGGGCCCGGCGCGCGAGCTCGGCATCCAGTCCTACGGCACCATCGCCGTCCAGTACAAGGGCCGGATCGAGCGCGTCGTCGGCAGCTCCGAACAGGACCTGACCAACGGGATCATCAAGGTCGTCACCGGCCGCGAACGGAAGATCTACTTCACGCAGGGGCACGGCGAGAAGGACACGGCCAGCACCGAGCGGACCGGCTACAGCGGCATCACGGCGCAGATGGCCCACGACAACTACAAGGTGGAGCCACTGCCGCTCGCGCAGCTCGGATCGGTGCCGGCTGACGCCACCTCCGTCGTCGTGGCCGGCCCGAGAACCGACTTTCTCCCCGGCGAGATCGACGCGCTCAAGGCGTATATCGCCAGGGGCGGGCACGTCTGCCTGCTCCTCGATCCGCCCGACAAGGTGGACAGCCCGCCGCTCACCAACCTGATCGCGCTCGCCCACGACTGGGGCATGGACGTCGGCAGTAACGTCGTCGTCGACATCAGCGGCGTGGGCCGCCTGCTCGGCACCGACGAGACGGTCCCGGTGGCGGTGAAGTACCCGCCGCACCCGATCGTGCAGGGCCTCGACACGCTCACCGCATTCCCGCTGGCCCGCTCGGTGACGGCGGTCAGCGGCGGCGTGGACGGCCACCAGGCGCAGTCGTTCGTCGAGACGAGCGCCAGGAGTTGGGCCGAGACCGACATGAAGACGTTCCTGACGAGCGGGAAGATCGTCTTCGACGAGAAGAAGGGGGACAAGCCGGGCCCGATCTCGATCGCGGCGGCGGCCTCGGCCCCGGTCGCCGCGCCGGCGCCGGCAGACACGCCCGCCGCCGACGACGCGAAGCCGGAGTCCCGCGTCGTCGTCTTCGGCGACTCCGATTTCGCGTCGAACTTCGCGCTGGGCGTCAGCGGGAATAAGGATCTCTTCATGAACGCCGTCAACTGGCTGGCGCAGCAGGAGAACCTGATCGCGATCAGGCCGCGCGAGGCCGACGACCGGCGCATCACGATGACGGCGGGCCAGTTGCTCCAGGTGATCCTCCTGGGGCTCGTCATCGTGCCGCTGTTCGTGTTCGGCAGCGGCGTCTACGCGTGGTGGCGGAGGCGGTAGATGCGCGGAGTGAAGTCGCTGCTCGTGCTGGTGATGGTGCTGGCCGGACTCGGCGCCTATATCTATTTCGTCGAGTCGAAGAAGCCGCAGGGCGAGGAGGCGACGCTCAGCCCGAAGGTCTTCACGGTCAAGACCGACGCGATCGACGAAATCACGGTGAAGTCGGCGAGCGGCGACAAGACGACGCTCAAGAAGGTCGGCGGCGCCTGGCAGATCACCGACCCGGTCAGCGTGCCGGCGGACGAGGCCGAGGTGTCGGGCATCGTGACGAGCCTGGCCGCGGTGGACATCGTGCGCACGGTCGACGAGAACCCGGGCGACCTGAAGCCGTTCGGTCTGGCCGCACCCCGCGTGGACATCACCTTCAAGTCGGCCGGCAGCGCGCCCCCCCAGGAGTTGCTCATCGGCGACAAGACCGCGACCTCCGGCGATCTCTACGCGAAGCTTCCCAGCCAGAACAAGGTGTTCCTCATCGCCGGGTCGTTCGACGCCTCGTTCAACCGGGGCACGTTCGACCTCCGGCAGAAGGCGGTGCTGGCGTTCGATCGCGACAAGGTCGACCGTCTCAGCGTCCAGTCCACCCCCGGGACGGCGGTCGAGCTGAGCCGCGCCAGTGGCGAATGGAAGATCGACAAGCCGTACCAGGCCCCGGCCGACTACGGCACGGTCGAGGGCCTGATCGGACGCGTGCAGAGCGCGCAGATGAAGTCGATCGCGGCGCAGGAGGGCGGCGACCTGAAGACGTACGGCCTCGACACGCCGGCGGTCTCGGTCACCCTCGGCCTCGGCAGCTCGCAGGCCACGCTGCTGTTCGGCAAGACGGCGGAGCCCGGCACGGTGTACGCCAAGGACGCGGCTCGACCGATGGTGTTCACCGTCGACGCGTCGCTCGTCGAGGATGTGAAGAAGCCGGCCGACGATCTGCGGCGCAAGGACGTCTTCGAATTCAGGGCCTTCAACGCGACCGCGATTCAGATCACCCGCGGCACGGACACGCTGGCCTTCGAGAAGGCGACGGCCCAGGGGAAGAACGCGGGCGAGAAGTGGCGTGAGACGAAGCCGGCCGCGAAGGACGTGGATCCGGCGGCCTTCGACACGTTCCTGACCAAGCTCGCCAACCAGCGCGCGCAGTCGTTCGTCGCGGCCGGGCAGAAGACGAAGACGGGCCTCGACTCGCCCGTGATGGTCGTCGTCGTCCGCTTCGATGACGGCCGCAAGGAGGAACGCGTCTCGTTCGGCCGTGCCGGCGCCGACGTGTACGCCGCCATCGCCGGCCAGCCGGGCGCGGCCAAGGTCGACACCGCCGAGTTCGAGGATGCCGTCAAGGCGCTCGACAGCGTCAAATAGCGCCGATGGTCCACCCATGACGCGTCCGCGCTCGATCCGCTTCCACCGACTGACCGCGCTCGTGCTCGGCCTCCTGCTCGCCGGCGGGGCCTGCGCGCAGAGGACAGCTCCGGTCACCACGCCGCGGCCCTCGCCGACGGCGTCGCCCGTGTCGTCGACGGCCCACCAGGGACAGCCGGCCCCCGCCGCGCCCGTCAAACCACCGACGTCGGTCGAGCGCCTCCGCCTGTCGCTCGACGCCGTCTTTGGCGCGCCCGCGTTCAACCGCATGCAGTGGGCGGTGCTGGTCCAGTCGCTCACGACGGGAGAGACGCTCTACAGCGCGAACCCGTCGAAGCTGATGATGCCGGCGTCGAACATGAAGATCGTCACGCTGGCGGCTGCCGCCGAGCGCCTGGGTTGGGATTTCACGTACGAGACCAGGCTCGTCACCTCCGCCCCGGTCGTCCGCGGCGTGCTCGACGGCGACCTCATCGTCGTCGGCAGCGGCGATCCGACGATCGGCAGTCGCGGCGGGAACGCGACGCGCGTGTTCGAAGCGTGGGCCGACGAGCTGCGCGCGGACGGCATCACCGGGATCAAGGGGCGGATCGTCGCCGACGCGCGGGCGTTCGACCGGGAGATCCTGGGCGCCGGCTGGGCGTGGGACTACCTGGCCGCGTATTACGCCGCCGGCGTGTCGGCCCTGCAGTTCAACGAGAGCGTGGCCGACGTCGCCATCCGGCCGGGTCCCTCACCCGGCACGCCGGCCGTCATCGAGGTCAGGCCGATCGAGAGCGGCCTCATCCTCGACAAGCAGGTCACCACGGTCGCCGGGGGCGAGGTGGACATCGACCTGGCCAGGCTCCCGGGGTCGAACCGTCTCGTCGTGCGCGGCACGATCCCGGTCGGCTCCGGCGAGGCCGTCCGGGCAGCCGCCGTGGACCGGCCGGCGCTCTACTTCGCGCGCATGCTGCGCGCCACGCTCGTGGCGAAGGGCATCCGCGTCTCGGGAGAGGCGGGAGAATTCGAGGACGTCTATCCCACGCCTCCGACCGAGCCGGTGCGGGTGCTCCTCTCCCACCGATCGGCGCCGATCTCCGAAATTGCACGCGTGCAGATGAAGGTGAGCCAGAACCAGTACGCCGAGACCCTTCTGCGGACGCTGGGCGCGCAGTCCGGCGAGGGAACGGCGGCGGCCGGCCACAAGGTCGTCCGCGAAGTGCTCGACCTCTGGGGCATCCCGAGCGACGCCTACGTGCTCGTCGACGGCTCGGGGCTCTCGCGCTACAACTACGTCTGCGCGGAGATGCTGGTGAAGATCCTGGCGCACGTGTACGGAGACCCGCGGCTGCGCGACCCGTTCATGGCGACGCTGCCCGTCGGCGGCCAGGACGGCACGCTCGCCCGCCGGTTCGTGGGCACGCGCGCGGCAGGCAACGTCCGGGCGAAGACCGGATCGATCGCCAACGTCCGCTCGCTGTCGGGTTACGTCACGTCGGCCGACGGCGAGACGTTCGCCTTCTCGATCCTCGCCAATCACTTCAACGTGCCGCAGGCCGACGTCGACGCGGCTGCCGATCTCGCGGTCGTGCGATTGGCCGAGTTCTCGAGGAACCCACAACCAAGGCAACCCTAAAGGGTCGCCCTACGAGACCCGGTGTAGGGTCGCCCTACGAGACCGGGTATAGGGCGGGCCTTTAGGCCTGCCTGCGCTCACTGCCGCTCGAACTCGGCCCGGGCCGCCGACAGGATCTGCGAGAGGTCGCCCGTCAGGCCACCGGCCTGCGCCATCTCCGGCCTCCCGCCGCCCCGGCCGCCAAAGGCGGCCATCAGCGCCTTGAGCGCTGCCGCGCAATCCGTTCGCCCGTCCTTCGAGCGCGCCAGCACCGCCACGTACGGAGCCGTCGTCGAGAACAGCGCGACCCGGTAGCCGGGTGCGCCGCAGATGGCGAGCGCCATCGTCCTGAGCTCGTTCTGCTCGCGTCCGTCGATCGCCTGCACGACCTGGCGGACGCCGCCGATCTCCTCGGCCGCGGCAGCCAGGCCGGCGGCTTCGAATGCGGCCAGCCGCTCCTGGAGATTCCGGATCAGCTTGAGCTGATCCTTGTTCTCGGCCTGGAGGCGCTCGACGGCCGCGGGCAGCTCCTCGGGCGCGACCGAGACGTGCCGGATGCAGCCGCCGACCGCGTCGCGAAACAGGTGGAACGACCGGAGCGCGCGCGCACCGCACACGAACTCGACACGCGTCCCGCCGCGAAGCCGCTCGGCCGACAGCACCGCGACCAGGCCGACGGCCCCGGTCCGCCCCACGTGCGTCCCGCCGCACGCCGACAGGTCGTAGGACTCGACGTCGATCAACCGGAGGACGCCGCCGCGTTCCGGCTCCTTGCGCAGCGGGAGCGTGGCGGCCTCCTCGCTGCTCACGAAGCGGATCGCCACCGGGCGGTCCTCCCAGACGATGCGGTTGGCCTCGGCTTCGGCCGCGGCAACCTGGTCGGGCGGCAGATCGACCGACAGGTCCACCGTCGACACGAGCGCGCCCAGGTGGAACCCGACCGTGCGCGCGTGATGCAGGTGGTCGAACGCCGCCGACAGGATGTGCTGCCCCGTGTGCTGCTGCATGTGATCGAGGCGGCGGTCGCCGTCCACGATGCCTCGCACGCCCCGCCCCGCTTCGATCTCCCGGTCGAGCACGTGCCAGATCTCTCCGCTCTCGGACTCGATCACGTCCAAGACGCGCGCGTCTCCGAGCGTCCCGGTATCGAACGGCTGGCCGCCGGATGTCGGGTAGAAGGCCGTGGCCTCGAGTGCGACCGCTGGCCGGCCGTCGAGACGCGTCACGCCCGTGACGACGGCGTCGAACGCCAAGCGTTGCGGGTCCTGGTAGTAGAGGCGGTTGGCCATCGGTCAGTCCCCCAGCACGACGATGGCCGGCCGCAGCCGCAAGAGCGCGGGGTCGGGCACGCCCGCCTCGGCGAACCCTCGCGCACGGAGCCGGCAGCTGTCGCAGCGCCCGCACGGACGTCCCGTGATGTCCGGGTCGTAGCAGCTGTGGGTGAGGCCGTAGTCCACGCCGAGCTCGAGGCCCCGCCTGATGATCTCGGCCTTGGTCAGCGAGATGAGCGGCGCGTGCACGCGCAGCGGCGCCCCTTCGACGCCCGCCTTGGTGGCGAGCGCCGCCAGGCGATCGAAGGCCTCGATGAACTCCGGGCGGCAGTCCGGGTAGCCGGAGTAGTCGAGCGCGTTCACGCCGATGACGATGTCGCGCGCGCCAAGAGATTCGGCCCACGCCATCGCGAGCGAAAGGAAAACGGTGTTCCGGGCGGGCACGTACGTCACCGGGATGTCCGCGGCGGCAAGGTCCCGGTCCTTCGGCACCTCGACCGCGTCGGTCAGCGCCGACCCTCCGAAGGCGGACAGGTCCACCCTGAGCTCGACGTGACGAGCCACGCCGAGCGCGCGCGCGATGGCCCGCGCCGCCGCGATCTCGCACGCGTGCCGCTGGCCGTATTCGACGGTCAGGGCGTACAGCTCGAACCCCTGGCTACCCGCGATCGCTGCGGCGGTCGCCGAATCGAGGCCGCCGCTGAGCAGGACCACGGCGCGAGGCCGGTCCGATGTCCGAGAAGCCACAGGCCCCTTTCCCGCGTGTCGCGCTACACGCCGCGTGTCGCCGGTCCCCAGATCACCTTGTGCACCTGCAGTTGCACGCGCACGGGCAGCCGGTCGGCGAGCACCCACGCCGCCAGTTCCGCCGGAGACATCCGCCCGTGGACCGGCGAGAAGAGGACGCTGGCCACGCGCGGCGTGAGGCCGTGGCGCGCGACGACGTCGCTCGCGTACTCGTAGTCGACCCGGTCGGCGATCACGAACTTCACCTCGTCGCGCGGACCGAGGAGCGACAGGTTGTTCCAATCGGTCGTACCGGCCTCACCGCTGCCCGGGCACTTCACGTCCATGATCCGGACGACGCGCGCCGGCACCCGCTCGAGCGACACGTGACCTCCGGTCTCGAGGAGCACCTCGTGGCCGGCGTCGAGCAGGCCCTGCATGAGCGGATAGACGTCGGCCTGCAGCAGCGGTTCGCCGCCCGTCACCTCGACGAGCCGGCACCCGTACGACGCCACCTCGGCCAGCACGTCGCCGACCTCGCGCTTGCGACCCTCCGTGAACGCATAGGCGGTG
>PMKG01000419.1 GCA_003157675.1 Acidobacteriota bacterium | reverse complement strand
CCGAAGAAGAACTCCTCCATCTGCTTGGCCACCAGCTCCTGGGCTTCCTTCTGGAAGGGAAGCAGCCGGTACTCGTTGAGGATCATCTTCATCCGCTCTTCCCACATCTTCCAGGCTTCCGCCGAGACGTTCTCGAATACGCGCTGGCCCAGCTCACCGGGCCACGGCGCCGCGTCAAGGCCCGGCAGTTCCTTTCCCAGCTTCACGCACTTCACCATCCGGCTCATGCACAACCCTCCATAGGGCCCGGGTACGGGCCTTTTGTTCTAGTGGACGCGCGCTCCGAGCTCCGCCATCCGCTCGCGGGCCGCATCGTCTTCCAGCTTCTCTACGTTCACCCTCGCATCGTTGAAACAGGCGCCCGCGCCGATGTCGGACAGTGTATCCGGCGCCAGCGCATTGGCCGTGGACCCGTTTGCCGTGTGGCGGCTCCACAGGCCCTTGGGCAGCGCGACCGTGCCCGCACGCACCAGCGGTGACACGCTGGCGACGCAGTGGACCTCGCCCAGTCCGTTGTATACGCGAACGCGGTCCGCTTCTTCAATCTGACGGGCCCGAGCATCGTCCGGATGGATGGTCAGCTCGGCCGGCTTGTCGATCAGTTCGCCCAGTGACGAGCTGATTGTCTTCTCCGATGCCGGCGAGATCAGCGCGAGCGGGTACTGCGCGGTGGCGGGATCATCCTGCCACGTGTAGAGGCCAAGCGGCGCCTCCTGCTCGAGCGCCTCCGGGAACAGGTGCACCTTCTGATCGGGCGTGCGAGGGAACACGTCGACAAACTGCACGGGCGCGAACCCGAACGGCGGCACCGGCCGCTCCTGTTGCTTGAGCGCGTCGCCAATGGGCGCCGGCAGGGCGTCCAGGACCGTCAACATCATCTCCAGATCGTCGGCGGGATCGCCCTCCTGGCTGAGCCCGAGGCGCCGTTGGATGTCGGCGAACACTTCGATGTTGGGCCTGGCCTCGCCGACCGCGTCGATCGCGGGCTGTGTCAGCTGTAGATTGATCGGGCCGTACGCGCGGGCCAGGTCATACGACTCGAGGAAGGTCGTGGCAGGCAGCACGACGTCGGCGTAGCGTGCCGTGTCGGTCATCACCTGGTCGAAGACAATCGTGGTGAGGTCGTCGCGAAGCAGGCCCTGCTGCACGCGGTTCTGGTCGGGCATGGTGGCCAGCGGGTTGCAGTTGTAGACGAACAGCAGCTTCACGGGCGGCCGGGTATCTTCGGTGAGGACCCGGCCCAGGTGGTTCATGTTGACGATTCGCGTGGCCGGCTCGGGCTCGCCGATCCAGGTCTTCTCGATCCCCCACGCCGACGAGTTGCTCAGCGCGAACCCTCCTCCACGCACGCCGAACTTCCCGGCCACGGCGGGCAGCGCCAGCACCGCGGCCGCCGCGCTACCGCCATTCCTGTTCCGCTCGAGCCCCCAGCCGCACCGCACGATTGCCGGCGACGTTGCGGCATAGAGTTCGGCGAACTCGCGAAGCATCGACGCCTGGACGCCGGCCACCGACGCCGCGCGCTCGAACGTCCACTCGGCGGCGCGCTCCCGCAGCGCGTCCGCACCGTCGGCGTGCGCGGCGAGAAAGGCCTGGTCTGCCGCGCCGGTCTCGAACAGGTGGCGATGGAGGACAAGCGCCACCGCCAGATCGGTCCCCGGCGCGAGCGGTACGTGGAGATCGGCGGTCCGGGCGAGCGCGGTCAGCCGCGGGTCCACCACGACGAGCTTCGCGCCCTCCTTGCGGGCGGCCTGGATGAACGGCACGAGGTGGATGGACGACACCGACGGGTTCGCGCCCCAGATGACGATGAGCTTCGCGTGGGTGAAGTCCTGGTAAGTCACCGACGGCATCTTCCCGTAGATGGCTTCGAGGGCGGCCCCGGTCGGCGCCGCGCACACGTTGCGCGCCAGTCGCGACGCGCCCAGCCGCCTGAATAGGCGGGCATCGGTGGCGTCCTGCGTCAGCAGGCCGTTCGACCCGCCGTAGCAGAATGGGAGAATCGCCTCGCCGCCGAACGTGTCGCGCGTCTCCCTGAGACGCCCGGCGACGAGGTCGATCGCCTCGTCCCAGGTGAGGCGCGAGAAGGCCCCGTTGCCCTTTGGTCCGACGCGCCCCATCGGGTGCTGGACCCTGGCCGCCCCGTGCACCCGTTCGCCGAACTTCCGGACCTTCGCGCAGATGAACCCGCCCGTGACCGGATTCCGCCGCGAGCCGTCGAGGCTGACGATGCGTCCGCCGCTCGTCGCCACGAGCAGACTGCAGGAATCCGGGCAGTCGAGCGGGCATGCGGATTCGACGATGCGGTCGTGTTTCGGGCGCGATGTGGCCATGAACACAGTCTACGACAGCTGTCACCGACTTGCGGGAAACCTCTGGTGTGATTACGATTACGCGTTCCGGGACCGGGCGGTGGCACCGATAGGAGGCCTGTGACATGCGACCGACAATGCGGATGCTGAGCGAATCGCTGGTCGAGCAGATCATCGCGGAAGGAATGGCGCTGCTGCGCGCGCCGGGCGTCCGCGTGCACAACGAGGAGGCGCGGCGGTTGCTGGCCGAGGCCGGCGCCGGAGTGGACCAGACTGCGCTCGTGGCGCGGATCCCCGAGCAACTGGTTCTGCGGGCGCTCGAGACGACCGCGCACGAGTTCGATCTCTACACGCTCGACGGCCAGCCCGTGGTCCACTACGGCGGCGACCAGGTCCATTTCGACCCGGGATCGGCGGCCCTGGCGATTCTCGACCCCGAGACCAACCGCCAACGGGTGCCCACGACGGCCGATTTCGTGCGGCTCGTGAAGCTCGTCGAGCAGTTGCCGCAGATCGACGCGCAGAGCACGTCGATGGTCTGCGGCGACGTGGTCGCCGAGATCGGGGACCTCTACCGGCTCTACCTGGCGCTCAACTTCATCCGCAAGCCGATCGTCACCGGCGCCTTCCGGACCGACACGTGGTGGGTGATGAAGGAGATGCTCTCCGCCGTCGCCGGCGGTGACGCCGCCCTGGCCGCGAAGCCGATCGCCGTGTTTGACGTCTGTCCGTCGCCGCCGCTGCTCTGGAGCGACCTGACGTGCCAGAACCTGATCGACTGCGCCCGGGCCGGCATCCCGGCCGAGCTGGTCTCGATGCCGCTCGCCGGCGCCACGGCCCCGGTCACGCTGGCCGCCGCCGTCGTCCAGCACACGGCCGAATGCCTCAGCGGCATCGTCATCGGGCAGCTGGCGAAGACCGGCGCGAAGGTCGTCTGGGGCGGATCGCCCGCCGCGTTCGACATGCGCGAGGGCACCACGCCGATGGGCGACGTGGCCACGTGGATGATCGACTGCGCCTACGCGCAGGTGGGCAAGCGCCTCGGCCTGCCGACGCACGCCTATCTCGGCATGACCGACGCCAAGGTGATCGACGCGCAGTGCGGCCTGGAGTCGGCTGGGGGCACGCTGCTCGGCGCGCTGGCCGGCGTCAACATGATCTCGGGCGCGGGCATGATGGACTTCGAAAGCTGCCAGAGCCTCGAGAAGCTGGTCATCGACGCCGAGATGATCGGGATGACCAAGCGCCTGCTGCGCGGGATCGAGCCGAGGGACGAACCGATCGCGCTGAAGCTGTTCGAAAAGATGGGGCACCGGGCCGAGTACCTGGCCGAGCCGCACACGCTGAAGTGGTTCAGTCGCGAGCTGTATCTTCCGTCGCCGGTCATCGACCGTGGCACGACCGACGGGTGGCTGCGGAAGGGCGCGACGACGGCTGCCGAGCGCGCGGCCGAGCGGGTGAAGACGCTGGTGGCGTCGTATCAGCCCGTTCCGGTCGCTCGTGAACTGCGCGCCGAGTTGCGCGCCATCGCGACGGCCGCGGCCCGGAAGTTCGGGATGGACGAGCTGCCGCCGCTCCCGGAGGCTCAAGGCTAACGGGAGCTCAGGGCTCAGGCCCGGAGGCTCAAGACTCAGGGCTCATGGCGGATCACCTGATCGTATGCAGGCCGTCCCCTGTAGGGGCGGCGTTTGACCTCGGAGTTTCCTGGAGCAGATATGTCCACAGCACTTCTCGCGCAGATCGCAGCGAGCCTCGTCGAGGGAGACCCTGATGCGACGGTGGCTGGCGTCAGGGAGGCGATCGCCGCCGGCCTCGAGCCATTGGCGATCATCGACGGCGCGCTCGTCGTCGGGATGCGCACGGTTGGTGACAAGTATGCGTCGGGTGAGTTCTTCCTCCCAAACCTGATCGTCTCGGCCAACGGGATGAAGCAGGCCATGGCGCTGCTCGAGCCCGAGCTGAAGGCGCGCCGCCAGTCGCTGAAGCCGGTCGGCACGGTCGTCATCGGCACCGTGCGGGGCGACATCCACGAGATTGGCAAGTCGCTCGTGGGGACGATGCTGGCGGCCAACGGGTTCGAGGTCCACGACCTGGGTGTGGACGTGCCGGTCGACGCCTTCGTCTCGCGCGTCAGGGAGGCCGGCGCCAACCTGGTGGGCCTCTCGGCGCTGCTCACGACGACGATGCACGGGCAGAAGGACGTGATCGAGGCGCTCACGAAGGCCGGGCTGCGCGGCCAGGTGAAGGTGATGGTCGGCGGCGCGCCGGTGAGCCGGGCGTGGGCGGACGGAATCGGCGCCGACGGCTGGGCGCAGGACGCCGTGTCCGCGGTGGATCTCGCGACGAGGCTCGTGGCGCAGTCGTAGGCCTGCCCGACGCCGACGTCAGCCATCGGCCATCAGCCTTCAGCCTTCAGCCGATGTCCGTCGAGGGGCGGGAGAACCAGGATGACATGGCACGACAGCGTGCCCAAGGTCGAGCTGCATATCCACCTGGAGGGCGCCATCCCGCACGAGGCGCTCTTCTCCCTCATCCAGAAGTACGGTGGCGATCCGACCGTGCCCGATGTGTCGGCGCTCGTGACGCGATTCGAGTATCGGGACTTCCCTCAGTTCATCGCCGCCTGGTCCTGGAAGAACCAGTTCCTCCGTGAGTACGAGGATTTCGCCCACATCGCCGAACTGACCGCTCGCGACATGGCCGGGCAGGGGATCTGCTACGCCGAGATGTTCTTCTCGCCATCCCTCTTCGCCCGTCGCGGGCTGCTGGTCCAGGAACTGACTCGAGCGGTTCGTGCAGGTCTCTCGCGAGTGCCCGCCATCGAGATCGCCCTGATCGCGGACCTCGTCAGGGATTACGGGCCGGAATCGGAGATGGGGGTCCTCGAGCAGCTCGGTGAAGTGAAGGACCTTGGAGTGGTGGGCATCGGGATCGGCGGCTCGGAGCACGAGTTCCCGCCGGCGCCGTTCAAACAGCTGTACGAGCGCGCCCGGTCGCTGGGGTTTCGCACCACCGCCCATGCGGGCGAGGCGCTGGGCGCGCAGAGCATCTGGGACGCCGTGCGAGAGCTCGGGGCCGAACGGATCGGGCATGGGACGCGGGCGTGGGAGGACCCCGCGCTGGTGAAGTATCTCGTCGAGCGCCAGGTGCCGCTCGAGATGTGCCCCGTGTTGAATGTCCGCACGCGCGTGGTGCCAAGCCTCTCCGAGCATCCCATCCGCCGGTACTACGAAGCCGGCATGATGGTGACGGTCAACACGGACGATCCCAGGATGCTCCAGACGCGCCTGGCCGACGAGTACCGGCTGCTGGAAGAGGGATGTGGCTTTTCGCGATCGGACATTCGCGCCGTCATCCTGTCGGCGATTCGGGCGTCCTGGCTGCCGGAGGACAGGAAGGCCGCCATGGAATCGGACTTCAGGCAGGATCCGGCATGGGGCCCGGACAAGGCATAAGCCGCTTCGGCGGTACAATCGTCCCCCGATGGACATCGCCATTGTCGGCGGCGGCGCGGCTGGACTCGCGACCGCGATCTTCGCGGCACGCCGCCTGCCCGGCGCGGCCATCGTCGTCTTCGACAGCGCCCGTCGCCCCGGCGCGAAGATCCTCGTGAGCGGCGGCGGCCGCTGCAACGTGACCAACCGGGTCGTCACGGCGGGCGATTTCTGGGGCGGCGACCGGCGCGTGATCGACAGCGTCCTCCGCGCCTTCTCCGCGGCCGACGCGGCCGCGTTCTTCGGGGAACTGGGCGTCAGGCTGCACGAGGAAGCGGACGGCAAGTTGTTTCCCGACAGCGGCAGCGCCAGGGACGTGCTCCGCGCGCTGCTCGACGCGGCGGCGCGGGCCGGCGTCGAACTCCGGTCGGGCAGTCGGGTGGCGTCGATCCAGCCGGCTGGCGCGGCCGGCATCAAGGTGCAGGGCGGCGACTGGTCCGAGACGGCGCGACGGGTGGTGCTGGCGACCGGCGGACTCTCGCTGCCCAAGACCGGCAGCGATGGCGGCGGCCTCTCGATCGCCGCCTCCCTCGGCCATCACGTGATTCCGACCACACCGGCGCTCGCGCCGCTCGTGCTGGAGGGGACGTTTCATACACGCCTCACCGGTGTTGCCCACGACGCGGCGGTGTCGGTCAGCGGCGATGGCCTGCGCACGGTGACGCTCCGGGGGGCGCTGCTGTGGACGCACTTCGGCGCGAGCGGGCCGGTCGTCCTCAACGCCTCGCGCCACTGGCACCGCGCGAAGATCGAGGGGCGTGAGGTCCAGGTGCGGCTGTCGTTCCTGCCGGCGCTCGATTTCGCGGGCGTGGAACGCTTCCTGCTCGACATGGCGGCGGCGAGGCCGTCCGCGATGCTGCGCACGATCCTGGCCGATCATCTGCCGGCGGCCGTCGCCGCGAGCCTCCCTGAGACGGTGGATCTCGACCCCGACAGGCGGCTCGCCGCGCTCACCCGCGGGGGCCGGCGGCGGCTGGCGCACGCGCTCGTCGCGTGGCCCTTGCAGGTGACCGGCAGTCGCGGATACAACTACGCGGAGGCGACCGCCGGGGGCGTGGCCCTCGACGAGGTCAACCGCGGGACGATGGAATCGAGAGTGTGTCCGGGTCTCTTCCTCGTCGGGGAAATGCTCGACGTCGACGGGCGGCTCGGTGGGTTCAATTTCCAATGGGCGTGGTCGAGCGCGTACGTAGCGGCGCGCGGCTTGGACCTGGCATCCAAGGGAGAACGACGTGATGACTGAACGAGAGACGGTAGGCTTTATTGGTCTCGGCCTGATGGGAAAGCCGATGGCCCTCAATCTCCTCAAGGCGGGGTTTCCGCTCGTCGTCCACAGCCGGAGCCGGGGGCCGGTGGAGACGCTGGCGCTCGCCGGCGCTCGCGTGGCCGCAAGCCCCGCGGAGGTGGCTCGCGAGGCGACGGTCGTCATCACGATGGTCCCCGACTCGCCGGACGTCGAGCTGGTGCTGGCCGGGGCGAACGGCGTGTTCGAAGGCGTGCGGAAGGGCGCGGTCCTCATCGACATGAGCAGCATCTCGCCGGTCGTGACGCGGCGGCTGTCGGCCGAGGCCGCCGGGCACGGCGCCACGCTGCTCGACGCCCCGGTCAGCGGCGGCGAGATCGGCGCGATCCAGGGGACGCTGTCGATCATGGTGGGCGGAGACGCCACGGCGCTCGAGCGGGTGAGGCCGATCCTGAACGCGATGGGCAACCCGGAACGGGTGATTCACATCGGCGAATCGGGCGCGGGCCAGATCTGCAAGGTCTGCAACCAGATGGCGATCGGCGGCGCCCTGGCCGTCGTCAGCGAATTGATGGCGCTTGCAACCAAGGCAGGCGTGGACCCGGCCAAGGTGCGCGAGGCGCTGCTCGGCGGCTTCGCCGCCAGCCGCGTGCTCGAGGTCCACGGCGAGCGCATCCTCAAGAGGAACTACAAGCCGGGATTCCGCGCCGGGCTCTACCACAAGGATATGGGCATCGCGATGGAAACCGCGCGGTCGTGCGGCGTGCCGGTCCCGGTGAGCGCCGTCGTCGCGCAGCTGGTGGGCGCGATGGTGGCGTCGGGTCACGCAGGCGACGACTACTCGGGCCTCGCGCAGGTGCTCTTCGAGATGGCGAGGGTGTAAGCGTGGACGCGGTCCCCGGGATCACCCCCGCCGAGCAGGAGGTGTACGACGCGCTCGCGGCGCTCGCCATCGCCTTCGAGCGATTCGCGCACCCGCCGGTCTTCACCGTGGAGGAGGCCGAGCGGTACTGGGCGGGGATTCCGGCCGCCCACTGCAAGAACCTGTTCCTGCGGAACGCCAGGGGGTCGCGCCATTACCTCGTCGTGCTCGGCCACGCGAAGAAGGCGGACCTCAAGACGCTCGCGGTCGCGNNGCGCGAGGTCATCGTCGTCCTCGATTCCGACCTGCCGGGCACCGAGCGAATCGGATTCCATCCGAACGTCAATACGGCTACGATTACGCTCGCCACGGATGAGTTTCTGCGTTTTCTCGCTGAGAAGGGCAATGTGGTGAAACGCGTGAGGATTCATGACGAACCCTGATAGCCACGGAGCCGCAGCGGTCCAACCCTTTCCCAACGCCTTCTGGACCGCGAACGTCACCGAGTTGTTCGAGCGCGCCGCCTACTACT
>PMKG01000032.1 GCA_003157675.1 Acidobacteriota bacterium | reverse complement strand
AAACGGTAGGCGAGACGTTCGCCGAACTGGTTTCGCCCAAGTCGCTGCTTGCCGAGTTCTTCGCGGTCAGCCCATCGGGTGTACGCCTTGAACGCCTCCCGCGTGAGCATCCAGTCCTCCGGGTCGGCGTCCACGGCGCAGTCGGCCAGAAAACCGGCCAGCGGGTCGTTTGCGGCCCGGTAGGCATCGGAAGCGAGTTGCACCACCGCCGGCGGCTGCAGGCCGTCCCGTTGCCAGGCGAGACAGCCGGCCAGCATCCAATTGAGGATGCCGGGCGCTTCCGCCTTGAGCCGGTCCACGAGGGTGAGGTCGGCCGCGGGTCCGGTGAACGACTGCGAGAACGGCACGACGTGGCACCGACGCCAGAAGGCGAGGCTATCGTCCGTGACGCGCGGTCGGTGATTCGCGGCCAGGATGATTTTCCCGACGGGCTCGAAACTGAAGTGCCGGCCGAACAGGTGCCGGGCGGTAATGGTATCGCCGCCGGTCAGGGACTTGATCCGCCCTTCGTCCAGGCGGGCGGCCTCGCAGGATTCTGACGCCGAGATCAGGCGCTTGCCGGCCAGGGCGGCCAGTTCGGGGGACGCCACGTTCCCGCCGTCCTGACGCTGGCGGATGAAGGTAGAGAAGGGCGCGACGTAGCTGTAGGTGCCGAGCACGTATCCCAGAATGGCGAGCAGTACGCTCTTGCCGTTGGCGCCGGTGCCGAGCAGCAGCAGGAAAATCTGCTCGCGCACGTCGCCGGTGAGGGCGTAGCCGGCCCATCGCTGCAGGTAGGCCACGAGGCCGGGATCGTCCGGGAACACTTCCTCAAGAAACTGCAGCCACCGCGGGGCCGTCGCGTGGGGGTCGAAGGCCGCGCCCGTCACGAGCTGGCAGAGGTCCTCCGGCCGCGCGGGGCGCGCCTGCCCGGTTGGCAAGTCCACCGTGCCGGTCGGGGTGTTCAGGAGCCACGGATCGCGGTCCCACACGTCCGAGGTCACAGCGATCGGAGCGCGGTGCTTCGCCAGCTCCAGGCAGTTGTCGGTGCCGTGCCGGGATTCGAGGCGCAGGCCAAACCCGAGCACCTTCTTCCGGAGGTCGAGATCCTCAAGGGTCAAGGCGTGGTGCGCGATGTCCCGCGCCAACTGCACGACGGCCGCCTGACGCGCGCCGGCATGATCCACGGGCCAGGACGTGCCGTCCCAGCGGCGGAACACCTGCTGCTGCTGATCGAAGCGCAGGGCATCCCCGGCCCGGCGGGCGAGCAGTTCGGCCGCATGGGCGTCGGTCAAGCGGGTGAGGTCGAGCCCGAGGTTGAGGTCCGCCTGGTCCTGTTCCGTCGACGACGATGGTGATGTCCCGCGCCAGCCCGGACGGTCCTCGTGGGCCTTGGCGCCGATCGGTCCGTCGCCGTACTTCAGGGCGCCGTCGATCTTCGCTCCGAGATCCGCGTCCGACCACGGCGGTTGACATCCCTGATTCCATTCGCGGAGCAGCTCGAGGGCCTCACCGCGGTCGAGGCCGAGGTCGCGCACCAGCCAGCACGCCGTGACGAACGTGTGGTGGTCGCCGCCCTGGCCTTCGATCGCGGGCCCGGCCTTCGCGAGATACCCGCGCGCCCGCTTGAGCTGGCGGTCCCGATCGTCGGTGGCCGCGGGCGCGGCCAGCCGTGCCTTTGGCGCCTGCGTCGTCGGGGCGAGCCAGGCCGGATCGAATACCGGCAGATCCGCCACAGGCGGCCAGGTGCCGAGCTGCTGATACAGGACGCCACTCGCGTGCTTCGAACCCGGGGCGAGGACTTGGCCGCCATCGGCGCGGATGTCGATGTCGAGCGTCGCGTCGTCCGTTCGCAGCCTCACCTGGTTCTTGATCTTGGTCTTGCCCCCCGGGTGGCGATAGAACCAGTGCTCACCGCGAGCCGTGCCCGTCCGCATGTCGGTCGGGGGAAGATGCGCCGCCGCCCATGCGAGCGCTGCCGGGCTGTCGAGGTCGACGGCGACAATGCCGCTGATGGCCCCGCAGACGATGCCGACGTTGCGGCGTTTGCCGTTCCCGAACCACGCGCGCAGGTTGTCGTCCGTCGCGTGGGTCTCCTCGAAAATCTTCCACGGGATCGCGGGCACCTTGCCGATCTTCTTCGGGTCGGTCTGCGTCGTGGCGTCCGGGTGATCGACCGGGATCACGCCGAAGCCGCGCGCGTCCCGGAGCCAGGTCGCAAAGGCGCCGGGGTCAGGCGGGGCGTTTTCCGTGTTGGCGGCCGTCGGCAGTTCGTTATCGTACACGTCGACGGTCGAGGGAAGATCGCTCATGCCGCACGCCCCAGTACTCGCTCGCGTTGCCGATGCGCGGCCACCAGCGCCGGCACCTTGACGTCCAGAAAGTCGACCACGCGCGCGGCCGTCTTGCCCGGTGCCGCGCGGCACACGCGGCCCACCGCCTGCAACGTCCGCGGGCCTCCCGCCATCGGTGAGGCCAGGAACAGCAGATCCCATCCGGGCACGTCGACGCCTTCGCCGAGCAGGGAGGCCGTCGCGATCGTGAGGGTCGCGCCCGCCCGGACAGTGGCCATCGCGAATTCCCGCGCCGCCTTCGACAATTCGCCGGTGAGCACCACGGGATCGCAGTCGGCGAGCAGGGCGGCCAGGCGGCCAACGTGATCGACCCTGTCGGTCAAGATCAATGCCCGGGTATCGGGGGTCAGGCGGGCGCGCACCTCGGCGGCGATCAAGGCGTTCCGCGCCTCATCGGTGACGAGCGCAGACAGCAGCCAGGACCAGTCGGTCGCGTTCTCGAGCTGGTAGTCGAAGGCCGTCTCGACGATGGCGATCGCCGGCTCGAGGATCTTGCCGGCGCCGACCACGTCGGCCTGCGAGACGCGGGCGGTGATCGGGCCGATGGTCAGGAACATGAGGCCCTGCAGCCCGTCCTTCCGCCAAGCCGTCGCCGTGAATCCGAACTTGTACCGCGCCGACAGACCGTTGACGACGGCCGCCCAGGTCCGCGCCGGCGCATGATGGGCCTCATCGATCAGCACGGCGCCGAACCGGTCGGCGAGGCCCTCGCTGCCGCGCCTGGCCACCGTCTGCACCATGCTGATGGTGATCGGCTGCACGTCCCACTTGCCCGCACCGATGATCCCAGGC
>PMKG01000191.1 GCA_003157675.1 Acidobacteriota bacterium | reverse complement strand
GGCGGTGTTCGGGTTGATGCGCAGGTCCTGGCTGAGGGAACGGACCGAGGGGAAGGGGTCTCCCGGGCGGAGCTGGCCGGCCACGCAGGCCTTCTTGACCGCGTAGACCACCTGCTCGTGGACGGACAATCCCGGTTTGAAGATCACGCTGAAAGGCAGCACGCTGTACTATCTACACTAGTACAGTTAGGACAGACAAGAGAAATCTCGGGGGACCAGGGATCAGGGATCAGGGACGAGGGAGGGGGGCGCCAGTTGGCCGGTGCGGCGCAGGGCTGAAGGCCTGCGGTATCTGGCGATCTGTGCTGTCTCTTCAGATAGCGCAGGGCTTCAGCCCTGCGCCGCGATGATACCGTCCACCCTCGCCACCTCCGCCTCCGTCGTCCGCTGGGCGGCGAGGGCGTAGAACGCCACGCGGTCCACGACGATTCCGAGGCCGAACGTCGCGACCGCCGTCCACCTGAAACCGGCGAGCAAACCGAGGCCTGGCAGGATGTCGATGAGCGCGAAGCGCGCGAGCAGGATCCCCTGGAGGCGCGCGAAGACGGCCGGGTAACGTGGCGCAACCGGCTCGCGCGGCCAGACGAGCGCGAGGCGCCTGACGACGAGCAGCGCGGTATCCGCGGCCAGGACGACCGCGGCCACGGCGCCGATCGCGGCGAGCCCTTCGCCCCAGAACGCGGCCAGCCCCACCGCGCCGAACCCGAGGCCGCTCGAGAGCGGCATCCAGACGACGACGCCCCGCCAGGTCTGCTGACCCGGCAGCGCATAAACGAGTCCGAGCGTCGCGAGAAAGACGATGGCTGCGACGGCCGCGGCGAGATCCAGGACGGGCGAGACGTAGGGCAGGAACGCCGCGACGGCGCCGACGATGGTGGCGACGGTCGCCGCGACGGCCTCGGCGCTGAGCAGGCTGCGCCCGAGGCCTGCCGACGCGCGGGGCGCGCGGAGCGGCCTCCCAAGGTGCGCGAGCGAGACGGCGAGGCCGGCGGCCATCAGCGCCGCGCCCCAGCGGATCGAGACCGTGGCTGGCGCCGGCGTGCCCGCCGCGGCCCACGCCAGCAGCGGCGTGGCCAGCAGTCCCGCGCCCATCACGCCCAGCGTGGTGAAGATGACGAGCGGCCACTCGTGGAAGGAACCCGCAACGGGCGTCGCTGATTCGACCTTCATGGCTCTTGCCTCGGCGACATCATATTACGGCTTACGCCTCGCGCCTTACCGTCTACTGATCTCCATCTTCCCGGCGGAGCATCGCCCGCAGGTGCTCGTAGAGCGCGGCGCGGCGCCGGCCGCGCGGGGCGATGAACCGCAAGTTCGGACTGCAGCCCGACGGGTCGACGAAACCCGGCACCATCGCCCCCGCGCCCTCCTGCGGGGCCTGCGGCAGCGCGCGAAGGGCCTCGGTCGGACAGGCCGCCACGCACGACGGCCCCTGCCTGGCCTCACCGTGCTGACAGAAGTCGCACTTGGTCATCACGCCCCTGGCGGTATCGAAGCGCGGTGCGCCGAACGGGCAGGCCATCTCGCAGTACCGGCACCCGATGCAGCGATCGGCGTGATGGATCACCGTGCCGTCGGCCATCTTCTCGTAGGCGCGTGACGGGCAGGCCGAGAGGCACGCCGGATGATCGCAGTGGTGGCAGGCGACCGAGAGGAAGTAGGTCGGCCCGCCGGCCCGCCGTCGGAGATTGAGCGGAACGACGCGCCTCCAGGGGTTCTCGGCGGTCCAGCCGTTCTCGAGCCGGCACGCCAGCACACACGCGCCGCACCCCACGCAACGGCCGAGGTCGAGGAGAAAGCCGTTCCGGGTCGCCGGCGCGAGCTGCGCAACCGGCGCCGTTTGATCGTCACCGGATTCGGCGGCCGAGTCGTCCACCGCCACTCTGGACCTCCGGGGCATCGCCGACACGATGTTCGCGTACGTCGGGGCATGCGCCGGCTGCCCCTCGGCGCGCGACACCTCGACGAGGCACTCGTAGAACGTCGCGCCGTGATTGATGTCGGTCACGCCCGCGTCGGTCAGCTGGTTGATGTCGGCGTCACCCTCGTGGCAGCGCCCTTCGAGCGCGTGCACGACGCCCGGCCGCAGTCCCTCGTCGAGCCGCACGGTCAGCGTGATCCGTCCGCGCTCGTTCCACACGCTGGCCGCGTCGCCCTGCTCGAGGCCGCGCGCCGACGCGTCGGCCGGGTGGATGTCGAGCGTGTGGGGCCGCTCGACCTCGCGCACCCAGTCGAGGTTGCCGAACTGCGAGTGGATCCGGTCGCGCGTCTTGCACGAGAGCAGTTGCAGCGGAAACCGCGCGGCGAGCGGCGAGTCGTGCCCCTCGGGGAGCGGCACGTAGTCGGGCACCGCGTCGACGCCCCAGAGACGCGCCGCCTCCTCGGACGCGAATTCGATCTTCCCGGACGGCGTGGGGAAGCGAAGGTCGGCGAACGCGATGTCGCCCGCGCCCGTGGGATCGACGGGCTGGCGCGTGAGGCGGTCGTAGAGATCGGGTGGCAACATCTGAAGCAGCAGCTCTCGCGTCTCGGCGTCATCTCGCGGAAAATACCGCGTGTCGAATCCGAACTGCTCCGAGAGCAGCCGCCAGATCTCCGTCTCCGTCTTCACCTCGCCCGGCGGATCCCACACCTTCGCGCGCAGCTGCATGTACGGATGCCAGTAGGCCGTGACGAGGTCCTCCTCCTCGAACATCGTCTTGGCCGGGAGCACGTAGTGCGCGAGCCGCGCCGTGTCGGTCATGAACTGATCGACAACGACCAGCAGATCCAGCCGCTCGAACGCGTCGCGCACCGTGCCGGAGCGCGGATTCTGGCTGACCGGGTTGCCCTTCTCGACCCACGCGGCGGCGATCTTCGGGGCGTCCAGCTCCGAGAGCGCCGGGCCGAGCCGCGAGACGGGCGCCCCGCGGCGCAACCGCGCCGGCTCGGGCGGCAGCGGCGGGTCGCTCAGGCAGTGGCTGTTCAGGTTGGCGTACTGAAACCCGCCGCCCGCCACGCCGATGTTGCCCGTCAGCGCCGAGAGCAGCGCCACCGCCCGCATCGCCTGCCCGGCGTGGTGGTGCCGCTGGAGGCCGAACCCCGCGATGACGAGCGCGGGCTTGTGGCGCGCGAAGTCGATGGCCAGCCGGGCGATGTCGTGCTCGCGCAAGCCGGTGATGGCCGCCACCCGGGCCAGAGGGTAATCGCGCAGCCGCTCGAGATACGGCTCGACGCCCACGGCATGACGCCCGAGAAACTCCGCGTCGTGCAGGCCGCCATCGACGATGACGCGGGCGATGCCGATCGCCAGCGCGGCATCGGTGCCGGGGCGGGGTTGCAGGTGGATGTCGGCGGCGTCCGACGTGTCCGTGCTTCGCGGATCGACCAGAGCGACCACCGCGCCGCGCTCCTGCGCCTGGTGGATCCACCGCATCTGGTGGACGTTGGTCTCGGCCGGATTGTGCCCCCACAGCAGGATGAACCGGCTCTCGACCGTGTGGCGCGGGTGGTTGTGCAGGTTCGCGCCGTAGGTGAGCCGCGTCGCTTCGAGGCCGGCCGGCCAGCACAGATCGCCGTAGGTGATCGTGCACCCGCCGAACTGGTGCCAGAAAACCTGCGCGAGGCGCCCCAGCGCGCCGTGGCTGCCCGAGGCGTCGTAATAGAGCACCGACTCGGGGCCGCGCTCGCTGCGGAGACGCTCGAGCCGCGACGCGATGTCGCCGAGCGCCTCGTGCCACGACACCCGGGCAAACGACCCGTCGACCTGCCGCTTCATCGGGTGCAGCAGCCGGTCGGCGGTTGCGACCCGCCGCGCGTAGCTGATCCCCTTCAGGCAGACATGCCCGGCCGTGGCCGGGTTCTCCGGATCCCCCTCGATGCGCGTGATCCGGCCGTGCTCGACGGTCACCACCATGCCGCACGTGCAATAGCAGTTGCGCGGGCACACGGTGCGGACCGTCGTGGCGCCGTGTGCCTCGTGTGCCGGCCCGGGATCTGGAGGGGTCCGCATGCGCGGAAAGTGTATCATTCCGCTCACGGAGGCACTCTTTATGATGCGTCGAGCTCAGGCATTCCTGGCGGTGTTGGCGGTCGTGGCAGCCGTGGCTCTACCAGCTTGGGCTCAGCCGCTGAAGGCGCGCGTGGACGGCGCGGCCGCGCACCGCTACGTCACGACGATGGCGGCGCCGGAATGGGAGGGACGACGGACGCTCACCCCCGGGTTCGACCGCGCCGCCGACTGGGCCGCGGCCAGGCTGCGGGAGTGGCGCCTCGAGCCGGCCGGCGAGTCGGGCACCTTCTTCCAGACCGTGCCCGTGGCCGGACCGCGTTCCGACTTCGCCTGGACCACCGGCATGCCGGCGCTCGTCGTCGGCGGACGCCCTTTCTCGTTCAAGGAAGGGGAGTTCATCGTGGACAAGACGTCGACGCCGGCCACCGACGTCACCGCGGAGGCGGTGTTCGCCGGCTACGGGATCTCGGCGCCAGATCGCGGCCTCGACGAGTACGCCGGCCTCGACGTCACCGGCCGCATCGTCTTCGTGCTGCGCGGCTCGCCGAAGGACGCCCCGCCCGACCTCACCGACTTCCCGCCGGACACGCCGGCCTCGTCCGGGCCCTCCGAGGCCTGGGTGGAGCAGTCCTCCGACCAGGCCAAGGTGATGACCGCCTACCGGAAGGGAGCGGCCGCCGTCGTGCTCTGCGAGGCCGACCCCGAGGCGCGGCGCGCCCGGCCCTGGTCCGCGGCCACGGTGCAAGCCTCGCCGTTCACGCGGAAGTTCCTGGTGATCGCGGCCACGGACCCGCGGATCCTGCGCGCGGTGATGCTCCGTGACGAGGGGGAGTCGCTCGTCGGCTACGTCGACCGGATCAACCGGCTCCGCCGCAGCATTCAGCAGAAGAAGGCGCGGACGGAACCAACCGGCGTGCGCGTCCGCGTGAAGGGCTACGACGAGGTCACGCTCTACGGCGAATCGTTCGGGAACAACCGGTCGCGCAACGTGCTGGCGAAGATCGAGGGCAGCGACCCGCGGCTGGAGCGTCAGACCGTGGTGATCGGCGCCCACCTCGACCACCTCGGGTTCAGGGGCGGCCTGATTCACCCGGGCGCGGACGACAACGCGTCCGGGTCGGCGGTCGTGCTCGAAGTGGCGCGGACGCTGGCCGCTTCGGAGTACCGGCCACGCCGCACGATCGTGTTCGCCCTCTGGTGCGGCGAAGAGGAGGGGCACTACGGGTCGAAGCGGTTCGCCGCCGCGCCGCCCGACGGCCTGTCGATGGACCGCGTCGTGGCGTACATCAACATGGACATGGTGGGCCTCGGCACGACGGTCGACGCGAACGGCGCACGCGACTTCCCGGCGATCTTCTCCGTGATGATGCGCGACCAGCTGCCGGAAGTGGCCCGCCTCATCCGACCGGAGGTCAGCGGCCCCGGCGGCAGTGACTATGCGTCGTTCCTCGCGAAGGGCATCGACTCGGTGGCGCTGCTGACGAGCGGCGGCCAGGGCCATCCCGACTACCACGACGCCGCCGACACGCCGGACAAGATCCAGGCAGAGCTTCTGGCGTCGGTCGGTCAGTTCGTGATGCAGGCGGCAGCCAACCTGGCGAACGAGACCGCGACGCCGCTGCCGGTCCCCGGCCGCGGCGAGGCCTGCGACGCGCTCCGCTTCGTCGTGCCCGACATCGGGGGGCAGGCCGAGGACGGCTGGCGCACGCTCGCGGCGCGCACGCCGGACGACGTCCAGACGGCGGCGTTGTCGGCAGCCAGGCGAGCCGGCGGCGACGAGGAATCCGCCGCCCCCTCGGGCGAGTCGGCACCGTCCATCCTCGTTGGCGTCTGGTCGAAGGCGGTCGCCGGCAACCCGGTTGTGCTCGGTTCCGCCGCGGCTGCGCTTGGCGTCGGGCGGCTCGATGTGGAGGCGGACGGCGGCGCCTGGATGGCGCAGGGCGGCCTGACAGCGGACGGCAGGGCCTCGATCGCTGCGGCCGAGCGTGGCGGCATCGTCGTGAACCTGGTCAGACCGACGCCGGTCATGACGGCCGACGTGCTGGGCGTCGCGTCGCGGCCGGTGCTCGTGAGCGGGATGACCGCGCCGGACGGCGAGCTGGCCAGGCGTGTCGCGGCGCGCGGCGGCGTCTTCGCGCTCTCGTGCGCCGCCGACCAGATACAGGCCTGTTCAACCAGCCTCCACGCGCTCCGCACGGCGCTTGGCGGGAGCGGCAACCTGCTGGTCGCGATGACCGCCGCGCCGGACATCGCGCGGACGGCCTCCCGCGCGCTGTATCACGAGTTGGCGCAGAAGGGCTGGAGCAAGGAAGAGATCTACGCCGTGGCCGGAGCGACGCCGACCGGCGAAGTCGGCGGCAACCTGGCGCGGCTCGTGGCACGCTGAGGCGCGGGCCGTCCCTGAGCCCTGAGCCTTGAGCCTTGAGTCCTGAGCCCGGCGGGCGAGCGAACATCGTCGGTCAATGCGAGCGCCGCGAGTCGGGGTAGGATTACTCTCATGACCATTTCAACGCATGAAGGACAGGACCATCGCGCATTCCTGAAGCAGATCGCGAGGAAGGCGATGGCGGAGTACGGCCTCTTGCCGGACTTCTCGCCGTCGGCCATCAGCCAGGCGCAGCAGGCGCAGCCGGCGAACGCGCAGGTCTCCGCCGTCGGCGGGACGACAGCCGCGTCGGCGGCGCCGCGCGACCTGCGCCAGCGGCTGTGGTGCTCGATCGACAACGACGATTCGATGGACCTCGACCAGTTGACCGTGTGCGAGTCGCAGCCGGCCGGAGCCGTCCGCATCCTGGTCGCCATCGCGGACGTCGACGCGCTGGTCGCCGCCGGCAGCCCCATCGACCAGCACGCGCGGCAGAACACGACGTCGGTCTACACGGCAGCGGAGATGTTTCCGATGCTGCCCGAGCGGCTGTCGACCGACCTCACCTCGCTCGCCTACAACCAGGAACGTCCCGCTCTTGTCGTCGACTTCGTCGTGGACGCCAGCGGCTCGACCGGCGAGGCGACCGTCTACCGCGCGCTGGTCCTCAACCGCGCGAAGCTTGCGTACAACAGCGTGGCCGTCTGGATCGAGGGTCACGGCCCGATGCCCGCGGCGATGGCGGCGGTTTCCGGCATGGCCGAGCAGGTTCGCGCCCAGGACGAAGTGGCCCAACGGCTGCGGAAGTCGCGCTACGAGCGGGGGGCCCTCGACTTCCAGACGATTGAGACGCGGCCGGTGTTCGACGGCAACAGCGTCCATGACCTCTCGGAGGAGCGCGACAACCGCGCCCACCAGTTGATCGAGGATTTCATGGTCGCGGCCAACGGCGTGACGGTGAAGTTCCTCCAGGCCAGGGGCTTTCCCTCGATTCGCCGCGTGGTGCGGTCGCCCGAGCGCTGGGACCGCCTGGTGGCGCTGGCGGGCCAGTTGGGCGCGCGCCTTCCGGCGGCGCCGGACTCGCGCGCGCTCTCCGAGTTCCTCACCGCGCGGCGCGCCGCGGATCCGGTCCGCTTCCCCGACCTGTCGCTGTCGGTCATCAAGCTGCTCGGTGCCGGCGAATACGTCGTCGAGGGTCCGAACGAAACGGGAGAAGGGCATTTCGGCCTGGCCGTGAAGGACTACACGCACTCGACGGCGCCAAACCGGCGCTTCCCCGATCTGGTCACGCAGCGGCTGCTGAAGGCGGCGATCGCCGGGACGCCCGTCCCGTATGCGGCTGCCGACCTCGGCGAGATCGCGACGCACTGCACCGACATGGAAGACGAGGCGCACAAGGTGGAGCGGCTCGTCAGGAAGGCCGCCGGGGCGCTGCTGCTCGAATCCCAGATCGGCAGTGTCTTCGACGGCATCGTCACCGGCGCGTCGCCGAAGGGAACGTGGGTGCGCATCTTCCACCCGCCGGTCGAAGGCCGGGTCGTGCGCGGCTTCGAGGGGGTGGACGTCGGCGACCGGCTGCGCGTGCGGCTGACTCACACCGACGCCGCGCGCGGGTTCATCGACTTCGTAAAGGCATAAGGACGACGGTGGAAGTCGAGCTCGTCGTCACATCCGTGAACGCCGACGGCGACGGCGTGGCCACGGTCCAGGGCCGGCCGGTCACGGTCCCGGGGACGATTCCGGGCGAGCGCGTCAGGGCGCGGCTGCACCGGGCGGAGGACGGGTCGATCTGGGGCGAACCGACGCGTCTTCTCTCGCCCTCGCCGCACCGCGTGACGCCGCGCTGCCGCCATTTCGGCGTGTGCGGCGGCTGCGCCTGGCAGCACATCGGTTACGACGAACAACTTCGCCTCAAACAGCGGATCGTCGAACGCGCGGTGCCGCGCGGTGTGAAGGTGTCACCGACACTGCCCACGCCGTCCCCCGGCGGCGGCACACCCTGGGGCTTCCGGGACAAAGTGAGTTTCGTGTTCGGCCCTGGCGGTCGAGACCGGCCGCTCGTCATGGGCCACTATCGGCGCGGGTCCCGCTCGATCCTGCAGGTCGAGGAATGTCCCGTTCACGCGGCGGCCGGCAACCGCGTGGCGTTCGAGCTGTTCGAGGCGCTGGTGAAGGCGCGCGTCGAGGGCGCCTCGGTGGACGGCCGCGCCGGCGTGGCGCGCCACGTGGTGGCGCGCGTGTCGGAGCACAGCGGTGAAGTCGTCGTGACGCTCGTCGCGACCGAGAATGCCGTGGCGCTCCGGCGCGTGACGACGGAGCTCGAAGCGCGCATCGCACCGGACGTGGCGGCCGGCAACCGGGCGACGGTCGGCTTCCATTTGAACCTTCACGATGCGCCG
>PMKG01000193.1 GCA_003157675.1 Acidobacteriota bacterium | reverse complement strand
CGAAGAGGCATTCGGCGGTCGGGCGACGCTCCTGGAGATCCGGAACGGCCAATTCACGGCGTACCATGCGGACGGCAGTTCCAGCATCCTGCCCAGCCCCCCGGCCAGGAAGCCTGTCTCGGCAGGTGTTCCAGAGCCCGGGAGGGGATTATATTGAGTCCCTACCAGGCTCCCTCGCAGAGCCGCGAGGTTTCCGACCCACTTCAGGAGACGTCACCATGTTCCGTTTACGCCGCACCTTTCTCAGCGCCGTCATCCTGCTCGCGGCCGTCATCGGCCTCACGGCCGAGCAGGGCATGTGGATGCCGCAGCAGATCCCGGACCTGGCCGCCAGGCTCAGGGCGCTCGGCTTCGTCGGAGACGCCGCGGCGTTTGCCGATCTCACCGGCCAGCCGGTGGGCGCCGTCGTCTCGCTCGGCGGATGCACGGCCTCGTTCGTGTCTCCGGACGGCCTGATCGTCACCAACCACCACTGCGTGGTGGGCGGCCTGCAGTTCAACTCCACGACACAGCGGGACCTCCTGACCGATGGGTTCCTGGCCAGGACGCGCGACGAGGAACTATCGAACGGCCCGGGTTCGAGGGTGTTCGTCACGACGTCAGTGAAGGATGTGACAGCGGACATCATGGGCAGGATCGACGCCACGGCCACCGACCGCCAGCGCAACGACACGATCGACCGGCGCATCAAGGAACGCGTGGCGACGTGCGAGAAGGCCGGCCTCCGGTGCAGCGTGACCTCGTTCTTCGAGGGGCTCAAGTACTTCGAGATTGCGCAACTCGAGATCCGGGACGTCCGCCTCGTCTATGCGCCGGCCGAAGGCATCGGCGTGTTCGGCGGCGAGACGGACAACTGGCGGTGGCCGCGTCAGACGGGCGACTGGAGCTTCCTCCGCGCCTACGTCGGCAAGGACGGCAAGCCGGCCGCGTACTCGAAGGATAACGTGCCGTACAAGCCCGCCCACTGGCTGAAGGTCTCGGCCCAGGGCGCGAAGCCGGGCGAGCTCGTGTTCGTCGTCGGCTACCCGGGCCGGACGATGCGGCACCGCACCTACGCGGAGATCAAGGAGACGACCGAGTGGGCGCTCCCGCGATCGGTGCGCCTCGCCGAGGAACAGCTCGCGCTCGTCGAGAAGTTGACGGCCAACAACAAGGACATGGCCATCAAGCTCGCCGGGCGAATCCAGGGCCTGAACAACGGCCTGACCAATAACAAGGGGGTGCTCGAGGGCCTGGTGAAGGGCGGAGCGCTCGACCAGAAGGACGCGCAGGAGAAGGCGCTGGTGGCATGGATCGCCGCCACGCCCGCGCGGCAGAAGCAGTACGGTGACGTGCTGCCCGCGATGGCGGCGCTGCAGGCCGAGGGCGAGAAGGTGCGCGAGCGGAACGCCGTGATGGGCTCCCTGTCGTCGGCCTCTCAGTATCTCAGCGCAGCGCAGACCTTGTACCGGCTGTCGGTGCAGCGCCCCAAGAGCGACCTCGACCGCGAGGCGGGTTACCAGGAACGGGACTGGAGCCGTATTCGCGAGAGCCTGGACCGGCTGCAGCGCTCGCTCGACGCCACCGCCGACCGCGCGTTCCTGCGCTGGGCGCTGGGCCTCGCTGCCGCGCTCCGCAGCGACCAGCGGATCGACCCGTCGGACAGGGCCGTGGGCTTGCGTGCCGGACTTCCAGGCACCGAGGCCGACCGCGCGATCGATCTCTACCTCGGCAGGCTGTACGCCGGGACGAAGATGGGCGACCGGGACGTCCGCCTGGCGATGATCGACAAGAGCACCGCGGACCTCCTGGCGTCGAACGACTCGTTCATCGCGCTCGCGAGCGCGCTCGAGCCGCTGGCCGAGTCGATGCGCGAGACGGCGAAGAACCGCGCCGGGGCCTACGCGCGCCTGCGGCCCAGGTATATGCAGGCGCTGCTCGCGAAAGCCGGCGGCCTCGTCGCGCCGGACGCCAACAGCACGTTGCGTGTCACCTACGGCCAGGTGAAGGGCGTCGACGCGAAGGACGGCCTGTTCTACAAGTCCCAGACGGGCCTCGCCGGCATTCTCGAGAAGCAGACGGGCGAGGGGGATTTCAACGCCCCGAAGCACCAGATCGACACCATCCGGGATTTCCTGAAGAGCCCGAAGGGCCCGTACCTCGACCCGGCAATCAAGGACGTGCCGGTGAATTTCCTATCCACCGTGGACACGACCGGCGGCAACTCGGGGTCGCCGACGCTGAACGCCCGAGGAGAGCTCGTCGGCCTGCTGTTTGACGGCACCTACGAATCGGTGTCGTCCGACTACCTGTTCGACGAGGCGAAAACGCGGTCGATCCACGTGGACACGCGCTACATGCTCTGGAACATGGCCGAAGTGGACGGCGCCACGAACCTGATCAAGGAAATGATCGTCGTTGGCGCGCCGGCGAAGGCGAGAGAGAAAAAGTAAGAAGTACGAAGTACGAAGTGCGAAGCGGGGGGCCATGCCGGCGAACCTGACTCCCGAGTACAAACGCGCGGAGGAACGCTTTCGCACGGCGAAGGACCCGGGCGAGAAGCTCGAAGCCCTCGAAGAGATGCTGCGCGTCGTACCCAAGCACAAGGGAACCGACGGGCTGCAGGCAGACCTCAAGGCCCGCATCTCGAAACTCAGGAACCAGCCGGCCAGCAAGGTCGGCAAGAGCACTTTCAGCCACATGGTCGCCCGCGAGGGCGCCGGCCAGGTGGCGCTGGTCGGCCCGCCGAATGCCGGGAAGTCGGCCCTGGTCACGGTGCTCACCCGCGCGACGCCGGAGGTGGCGGACTACCCGTTCACGACCCTGGAGGCCGTGCCCGGAATGATGCGGTTCGAGAACGTCTCGATCCAGATCGTCGATCTCCCTCCAATCTCCGCACAGCACGTCGAGCCGTGGGTGTTCGACATCGTGCGCACCGCCGACCTGTGTTGGGTCGTGGTGGACGGGCGCTGGCCGATCGAGGGTTTCGACGAGACCCTGCGGATCCTCGCCGAGCGTCATATCGGCGTCAGGCCGGTTGGCGAGTCCCGGGCGGTCAGGGACCTCGAGCGCGTCGTCCAGTCCGCGCTGCTGGTCGTGATCGGCGTGGATCGGCCCGAGGTGGCCGCCTCGCTCGACACGACCGACGAGCTCCTGGGGCACCGGTGGCCGCTCGTCGCCGTGTCGGCGCTCACCGGCGAGGGGCTCGGCGCGCTGGCGGGGCGCACGTTCGCGGCGCTCGGCGTCATCCGCGTCTTCACGAAGCAGCCCGGCAAGCCGCCCGATCCGCACAGCACGCCCTTCACGCTCCCTCGCGGCGCCACCGTCGGCGACCTCGCATTGCGAATCCACAAGGACCTTCTCGCGAACATGACGTTTGCGCGTGCCTGGGGCACCGGGGTGTTTCCCGGTCAGACGGTTCACCGCGACCACGTTCTTTCAGACGGGGACGTCGTCGAGATCCACGAGTAGATGGGACTCACCGCTGGGTGCGCCGCCAGGTGTTCCTCGGAGCGGGGCTCCCGCTGTCCGAACTCGAT
>PMKG01000243.1 GCA_003157675.1 Acidobacteriota bacterium | reverse complement strand
GGCGCCGCCGCCCCCGAAGGGGACGGCCCACAGCGGGCTGGCCCTGAGCCGTGAGCCCTGGGCCTCCGGGCATGAGCCTTGAGCCTTTCGGCGTCCGGCTCAGTAGCTGTAGCGGAGGATGAGACGGACGGACGAGTTCCGGCGGTACTGGCCCAGGAAGTCGTCGAGCGCCCCGCCGATCAGGTCGGTCCTGGCGGTCGCGCGCCAGTGCTGGCCGACCGTCTGCGAGTACTCGGCCTTCACCCAGACCCCCCGGCCGTTCTGGCGGACGGCACCCTCGAAGGCGAGGCTCCGGTTCACGTCGATCGTGTACGAGGCGCGACCCAGGAAGGTCTTCGCCAGGCCGCGGTCGAAGGCCGTGAACTGCGCCGGCAGGTTCGAGCGCGTCACCGTCACGAACTCGCCCGCGTAGCCGCCGACGATCAGCCACTCCCCGGCCTGGCGCTCGAACTGCACGACGTAGATCCCGTAGTCGTCGGTCGCCGGGTCCGTCGTCCAGAAATAGCCGGCCTCGGCCTTCAGGGTGAACCACCGGAGAGGCCACGCCATGTCGCCGCCGACCATCCTCATGGCCGGGAACGTGTGAGTCACCTCGAACCTGAGCGCGATCGGGTTCGCGCTCACCTGGCTGTTCGGGAGGTTGTTGAACCCGTCGTAGGCGGTGAACGAGTACTCGAAACCCGACCCGACGTGGTTCCAGCGGACGCCGGCCTGGGGCCGCGTCGGGAAGTTCGATCCCACGACGACGACCGGCCAGTCAGCGGCGCCGAGCGGCAAGCTCCCCGGAAGCGCCCCCGACGCGAGCGACGGGGCCCAACGGGAGCCGGGAAGCGGGAGTCGGCTCGGCGTCAGGCGCGGGGAGAAAACCAGGTCGAGGGTATCCGCGCCGCGTTCGTAGGTCAGCCGCGCGGCCGTGATCGCGAGGACTTCGTTGTCGACGACCTCGAGCAGGTCGCGTGGCGCGAACCGGTCGGTGGGGTTGAGGACGTCCGCCTTGCCCCACCTCACGAGCTGCTTGCCGGCTTCGAAGGTGAGACCGCCCCGGTGGACCGAGGCGCTGAGCCGCCTGACGGAGAGCGAGGGCCGCTTCAATCCGCGGTCGCTCCAGTCGATCGACCAGCTCCGGTCTACCCAGTCGCTGGTGGCCGCCCGCGCGTCGAAGGCCCCGGAGAGCGACAGCCACTCAGCCGGCCGCCACGACGCCTCCTGGCGGAACAGGACTTCGCCAATCCATCGTTCGTCGCCGGACGACGATTCGAGGGGATAGACGAGGCCCGTGCCCTCGACCATCCCGCGCTGGGTGACGCGCTGGGCGGAGGAGGGCAGCGAAGCCGCCATCATCAGCAGGACCCACGCTGAGACGGCCCTCGGTGCCCTCATTGGTTTCGGCGGAGCGCCTGCAGCGTGAAGTCTTCTTCCTTCATCGGGACGTTGTATCGCAGTTCGTCGAGCTTGAGCACCGTCCGGCTCTTCCGGCGAAGGTCGGTCATCTCGAGCGTCCGGCCGGTCCAGATGCCCTGCACGTTCTGGATGTCGCTGTATTTCAGGACTCGGACGACCTGGGACTTGATGAGACTCTCGACCTGCTGGTAGGCGTAGTTGTCCTTCCGTACCCACACGCGCGACTGGGTGTACTGCGACACCTTGGTCGCGCGCGGCTTCGCGACGATCCGCCAGCAGGCGGCCCCATTGAGCGACTCCTCGCCGTCCAGGCTGTAGTCGTACTGATCGACGTCGCGCTCCTCCAGATCCTCGAAGCTGAAATCGGTGCCGAAGAACCGCTGCGATCGATCCTGGAGCGCGACGCGCCGGTCGCGCTCGATGGCCGGCGTCCACATCCACTGGTCCGACGCCCGGTCGGGATGGTTCACGACCAGCAGCGCGACGCCCTTGACCTCGGGCGGCGCGGTGAACCGGAGGACCGACCGGCTCGATCCGTGGGAGCCGAGTCGGTCGAACGTCCACCGCTTGTCGCTGATCTTCCCCTTCGCGTCGAACACCTGCAGCGTGCCTTCGTAGTGCTCGGACGACGCGCGGGTGCGCTTCTGCGCCTCCTCCATGATCCGCCGCGCCTCCTGCCCGCTCGCGCCGAGGGGCGCGAGCGCGAGCAGTGCCGCCGCCAACAGCGGCACGAGTCGAACGCCTGGCGGTACTGTCACGCGTGATTCGGCCGCAAGTCGCAAGCCGCGAATCGCAGGCCGAAACGAATCAAGGGGCCTCATTCGTACTCCAGCGCCTGGACGAGCGAGCCGCGCACGGCCGACTCGGCCGGCCACAGCGCGGCGAGGAGCGCCGCGCCGAGGATGATCGGGAACAGCATGAGCGCGATCCCGCCCGGGAAGCGATAGGGCATCAGCATGCCGCTGATGTCTCTGTGCGTCATGTCCAGCACGTAGTGCAGGTTGATGGCGCCGAGGCCGAGGCCGAGCACGAGGCCCACGAAGCCGATGCTCAGGGCCTCCATCCAGATCGTGTAGCGGATCTGCCGGCGCCGGGCGCCAACGGCCTGGAGCACGCCGAGCTCCCGGCGGCGGTCCATGATCGAGACGGTCAGCGTGTTCATGATGCCCAGCACGGCCACGAGCACCGCCACCGCGATCTGCGAGTACGAGAGGGCCAGCCACTGGTCGGTCAGGTCGGTGATGTAGCTCCGGACCTCCCGGTTCGTGAGCGCGAACAGCCGGCGGTTGGCCGAGAGGCGCGTGAGAATCGTCTTGCGGACCTCCGGCAGCGACGCGCCCTTGCGCAGGTAGACGCGGAAGGTGTTGACGCGGTCGTCGTTCCACCATCTGCGGTAGACGCTGCGGTCGATGAAGATCGAGCCCTGCTGGTCGGACCAGTCCTCGATGATCCCGACGACGGGGAGACGGAGCGGGCCGGTCGGGGTGGGGATGTCGATGGTGTCGCCGAGGTGTAGGCCCTTCATCGACGCCAGGTTCTGCGAGAGGATCGTCCCCTTGCCCTCGGCGGCCAGCCGGTACGTCTCGTCGGGCCGGCCTTCGATGGGCCTCCGCCCGGCCCGGGCCGCCCATTTCTGTATCTCGACGGTGATGAGCAGCACCGGCGTGCCGCGGAACCGGATGCGGGGCGTGCGGACGCTCTGCACCTCCTCCACGCCGTCGACCTGCCCGATCGTCGGCCCGAGAGAGGCCGGGAAGAGGAAGCTGCGGCCGGTCAGCGTCGGCGAGGCGGTGATGAACAGGTCCGGATTGAGGGCGGTGCCCATCCAGTCGGTGATCGATTCGTAGCTGGCCTTCGAGATGCCGCCAAGGCCGATCGTCATGCTCAGCGAGAGCATCAGTGCCGACACGGTGGCCGACGTCCTCCGCGGCGCCTGGATCAGGCTGTCGGCCGCCAGCGCCCCCTCGACCGGCCACAGCCGGCGGAGCAGCGGGCGCAGGCCGCGCGTGAGCCACAGCGCGAGCGCCGGCGTCAGCAGCAGCGCCGCCGTCATGGCGAGGATGAAGCCGCCGTAGAAGGCGACGTCACTGCCGCCGGCCGCCAGGCACCCGATCGAGACGGCCGCAAGCGCCAGGGCCACCAGGAAGCGCGCGCGGTTTTCGCCGGCCGTCAGCACCTGGTAGCGCCCCTTCTGCAGCGCCTGTACGGGATCGACGCGCGCGGCGTTTCGCGCCGGGACGAACGCCGCCACCATGCTGGTCACGACGCCCATCACGACGGCGAGCCCCATCAGCTTCGGGTCGGTCGCCACCTCCTCGACGCGCTCGGCGACGCCCGAGATCCCCTGGAGCATCTGCCCGACGTAGCCGGCCGTCGCCCTCGCCAGCAGGAAGCCGAACCCGAGGCCGAAGGTCGATCCGACCAGGCCCGCGATCGCGCTCTCGGCGAGGAACAGCGCGCGGATCTGCCGGCGTGTGGCGCCGAGCGCGCGGAGGATCCCGATCTCGGACCGGCGCTGGGTCACGGCGATCGCAAACGAGTTGTAGATGATGAACATCCCGATGAACAGCGCGAACAGGCTCGTGATGTTCACCGTCACCGAGTAGACCCGGAGGACCGAGTCGAACTGCTGCCCCCGGCTCGCCGGCGTCTCGACCTCGAAGCCAGGCCCCAGCGTTTTCTCGAGGGCGGCGCGGCACTGCTCGATCGTGTAGCCCCCGCTGACCGCCAGGTCGATCCGATCGAACTTGCGTCCCCGCCCGAACACCTGCTGGGCGGCGTAGACGTCCATGATCGCCAGATTGCCGCCGAAGGCCTTCGCCAGGCCGCTCGACTTCATGATCCCGCGCACGACGAACCGCTTCGGCCCCTCCATCGTCCGCATCGGGACGATGCTCCCGGCCTGCAGGTGGTTCTGCTGGGCGAACTCGCGCGTCACGATCAACGAATCGGGCTGCGCCAGGAAGACCAGCGGGTCGTCGACGACCGACTCGTCGCCGCTCTCGAGCGCGTAGTCGCGCAAGGATCCGTCGCCGGTCATGTCGACGGCCAGGATCATGACGCTGCCCTGGCCCGGCAACTCAGTGTCCACCACGGCCTCGATCACCGGGACCGCGACCCGCACCTCGGGCCTGGCCTGCACCCGCTCGAGCACCTCCTCGTCGAAGCCGCTCTCTCCCGCCGTGACCTGCAACTGGGTGGCGCCGGCGATCCGGTCCACGGTTTCGTGCAGCGCGTAGAGCACGGACTGGTTCGCGGTGTGCATCCCGACGAAGACGCCGACGCCCAGGACGATGCCCGCCGTGGTCAGGAGGGTCCGGACCAGGTGCTTTCGGGTGTACGGCCAGCTGATCAAGCGGAGCAGGATCATCGGCGTTCGTCCCCGACGACCCGGCCGTCGCAAATTGTGAGCATGCGCGGACAGCTGCGGGCCACCATGAGGTCGTGCGTCACGATCAGAACGGTGGCGCCCAGGCGCCCGTGGAGGTCGCGGATGAGGCCGAGGATCTCCGCGCCGGTGCCGGTATCGAGGTTGCCGGTCGGTTCGTCGGCCAGCAGGATCGGCGGATAGACCGCGAGCGCCCTGGCGATCGCCGTTCGCTGGCGCTCCCCGCCCGAGAGTTCGTCCGGCGTGTGCTCGAGCCGCGCTCCCAGCTGGACCAGGTCCAGCAGTTCACGCGCGCGCGCCACTGCCTTCCGCCGGGGCCAGCCTCGAAGATGGAGCGGGAGCGCGACGTTCTCGAGGCACGAGAGCGAGGGGAGGAGATTGAAGAACTGGAAGA
>PMKG01000287.1 GCA_003157675.1 Acidobacteriota bacterium | reverse complement strand
ATCACGCTCAAGGTCACCGACACGACCGCGGCCTCGTACCCCAGCAGCAACCTGGGGAACCTCTCCAGCACGGCCACCGCCCAGGTGTTCGTGCGGGCCGCGACCGACCCGCAGTGCGCGGCCTGCATCACCAACCTAGTCAGCTATGCGAAGAACAAGTTGGTGCAATTGACCTGGGCGCTGACCGGCGCTGACCACTACAACATCTACCGTGGGACCACCAGCGGCGGACCTTACACCAAGGTCGGTACGGCGATCGGCACTCAGACGGTGTACCTCGACTACACCGTGACCAACGGCACGACGTACTACTACGTCGTTCGTCCGGCCACGATCGCTGACTTGGAGGTGTGCCAGTCCAACCAAGTGATGGGGAAACCGGTGGCCCTGACTCGGTAGGACGCGAGAACGGCAACCTGACGCGAGATGTCTCTCTGGCCGGGCTCTGGCGCATGCCGGGCCCGGCCAGCCTTTGTCTGGCCACAAGATCGTGGTAGCGGTTACTGAGGGAGGATATCCATGCGCGCGATGTCCCTGCTCGTGGTGACGCTGGTTGTCGTGTTTGCTTCCTCGTTGGGCCTGGCCGCGCAGGACAAGACGGCCCTGCCGCCGATCGATGTCACGGGCAGTTGGGCCGGGGCCATCAAGACCCCCGTCTCGTTCTCCCCGATACCCATCTCCTTCAAACTCGAGCAGACGTCTGGCGAGATCACGGGGTTCTGCTGGCCCGGCGAGGGGCAGGTGCCGATAAAGAACGTGAAGCGCGACGGGAACAAGATCGCCTTCGACGTTTCGGGCGAGAAGGTGGCCTACCGCTTCGACCTGACCGTCGCTGCCGACCGCCTTGAAGGGAAGGTGTCGGCCGACGACCATGGCCACGCCTGGACGGGCACGGTGCGCCTCGACCGGGAGAAGCCGAAACAGACCGGGAAGAAGTAGGGGGGAGGCATGGGAGCGCCGTCGTCAGCCAGGACAGCATACCTGGTGTTGCTCGTGTTCCTGACCGCCACGCTCGCGGCCCGGGCGCAGGTGACAACCGGAACCATCAGCGGCTACGTCTTCGATCCGAGCGGCCGGCCGGTTGCCGGCGCCGCCGTCTCGATCACTGACAGCGTGCACGCCTTCGCGCGTACCACGACGGCGGGTGCGGACGGCCTGTACCTTGTGACGGACCTGCCGCCCGCCGCGTACGACGTCACCGTGTCGCTCGCGCGCTTCGAGCCCGCGCGGCGCACACAGGTGACGNNGTCGAGCCCCTCCAGACCCAGTCGGTGGAGCTCGGCAGCGTGATCGACCAGCGGCGCATCGAGTCGCTGCCGCTCAATCGCCGCGACTTCCTGCAACTCGCGATGCTCACGCCTGGCGTTAGCCCGTCGGCCCAGGGGTCCGAGCTGTCATCGCGCGGAGCGTTCTCGATGAGCGCCAGCGGCGGTCGCGAGGAGTTCAACAACTACCTGCTCGACGGCATCGACAACAACGACCCCTACGTGAACCGTTACGTGGTCGAGCCCTCGGTGGACGCCATCCAGGAATTCAAGATCGCCACGAGTAGCTACAGCGCCGAGTATGGGCGCAGCGCCGCCGGCCAGGTCAACGTCGTGACCAGGAGCGGGAGCAACCAGCTCGAGCTGACCGGCTACGAGTACTTCCGGAACGCGGCGCTCAACGCGCGCAATGCCTTCGACACGGCCGCCGAGGCGCCGCCGTTCAACCGGAACCAGTTCGGCTTCAGCGTGGGGGGGCCGATCCTGAAGAACCGGACCTTCGGCTTCGCCAACGTCGACATCCTCCGGGAACGTCGCGCGGTGACGACACTATCCACGGTGCCGACCGACGCCGAGCGGGCGGGCAACCTCTCGGACCTGGGGGTGACGATCGTCGATCCATTTACGGGCCAGCCCTTCCAGGACAACACGATTCCCTCGGGCCGCATCGACCCGATCGCCTCGAAGATCCTGAATCTCTTCCCGCACGCCAATCGGTCCGGGACCGTGGCCAACTACCTCTACAATGCTCCATTCAGCGAGGATCAGGTCCAGGCAACCTTCAGGGTCGACGAGAGGTTGTCGGACACGAGCACGCTGACCGCGCGGTACAGCTACGGGCGGGTGAAGGCCGCCGATCCCTACGCCGAGGACCCGAGCGTCGTCCCGGGCTTCGGGCAGACCTACACCGACCCGGCCCACAACGCGATGCTGCACTATCAGCGCGTGTTCGGAAATTCCGCGGTCAGCTCTACTCGCTTCGGGTTCAACCGCTACTCGCGGGACATCGTCTCCGCCAACGCGGACACCAACGTCGGCCAGTTGTGGGGGGTGAACTGGCTGAACGTGCCGGCGCGCGACTACGGCTACCCGGGGGTTGCGGTCGCCGGCTTCTCGAGCCTCGGCGACGCGGCCACCCTTCCGATCCGGCGCCAGACGACGACCTACCAGGTATCCCAATCGGTCTCGCTCGACCGGGGCCGTCATCTCTGGAAGTTCGGCGGCGAGATCCGCCACGAGCAGCTCGACGGGAATCTCGATCTCTTCACGCGCGGGTCCCTGAGCTTCTCGGGCATGATCTCCGGGTCCGGCCTGAGCGACCTGCTGCTCGGGCTGCCTTCGTTCGGCATGCAGGCCGAGTCGGACAACGCGCTGAACCTGCGGACGACCGCCTTCGCCGGCTACGCGCAGGATGAATGGCGGGCGCGGCAGGACCTGACGGTGAGCTTCGGCGTCCGCTACGAATACAACACGCCGGCCTCGGACCCGACCAACCGGATGTCGACCTTCGACCTGGCGACCGGCACGGTCGTGCCGGTGGGCACGAACGGCATTTCCGCTTCGGGGATCCGGCCCGATCGCAACAACTTCGCGCCCCGCGTGGGGCTGGCGTGGAGCCCCCGGCCCGGGTTTGTCGTTCGCGGAGGTTACGGGGTCTATTACGACTCGGGGATGTTCGAGACCGCGTCGGCCATGTACTTCAACCCGCCGCAGTTCACGCTGCAGGTGTTCTTCCCGACGGAAGAGTCGCTGCTGACGCTCGCCAACCCGTTCCCGACAAATGGCGGCTACGTGCCGCCCGCGTCGCTCAGCACGCTCAGCCCGGACATCGTCACCGCGTTCATGCAGCAGTGGAATGTCACGGTTCAGCGCCAGCTCGGGTCGATCGGGACCGTCACCGTCGGCTACGCGGGATCGCACGGGAACAACTTGATCCGCCCGCGCGACCTGAACCAGCCAAGACCGGGGCCCGGCGACCCGCAGGACAACCGGCCGTACCCGGAGTACGGCAGCATCTTCTACATCGAGAGCGCCGGCCATTCGACGTACAACTCGCTGCAGACAGTGTTCGACCGTCCGCTGTCGCACGGGTGGGCGCTCTCGGCCGTCTACACGCTGTCCAAGTCGATGGACGATGCCTCGTCGTTCCAGGGGACGACCGGCGACGCGAACTTCCCGCAGGACAGCCAGAACATGGCGGCACAGTGGGGCCCGTCGAACTTCGACATCCGCCAGCGCTTCACGGCCTCCTTCATCTACCAACTGCCGGGGACCAACGTGGTGACGCGGAACACCGAGCTTCGCGGGATCGTCACGCTGCAGTCGGGAGCGCCGTTCACCCCGGTGCTGCAGTTCGACAACAGCAACACGGGCAACACGGGCCAGCAGAGCGGGTTCGACCACCCGAACCTGGTCGGCAACCCGAGCCTGTCGAACCCCACGGCCGCCGAGTGGTTCAACACGGCCGCGTTCGCGATCCCGGCACCCTACACATTCGGCAACGCGGGGCGCAACATCCTGCGCGGCCCAGGCTACGCCTCAGTGGACCTGTCGCTGGCCCGTCGCTTCCCGCTCGGCGGCGGGCGAAACCTGGCGTTCGAGGTGCAGGCGTTCAACCTGCTCAACAGGGTGAACTACGACCTGCCGCAGCTCTACGTGGACAATCCGGCGACGTTCGGGAAGATCTTCTCCGCGAAGCCGCCAAGGCAGGTCCAGCTCGCGCTGCGCGTGAGCTTCTGACGGTCTGACGGGGCCTTGATCGGGCCGACGGGAGGCCCGCTGTCACAGGAGTCGATCGATGACTAGGCGAATTGCAGTCCTCATGCTGGTTCTCGTCCTGCCGATCTTCTGCGTGCATGGTCACGGTCAGGCGCAGACCCCGCCGCCGGTGATCAAGCCGGCGGTCCCGCCGCCGGTCCCACAGGCACCCGGGCCGAAACAGCCGGTCTACATCTCCCTGTTCGCGGTGATCGAGGACCACCTGAACATCGAGATTACCGAGCAGCGCCTCCAGCGGACGCTGGACACGGTGCGTCAGCTGCGCCAGCAGTTCCCGGCTGCACGCCCTACGTGCCTCGTGCTGCTCTCGGGCACGACGAGCGATGCGCTGCAGGCCCGGGACAACGCCAACCACCTGCTGACCGCCGTGCGCGAGGCCGAGAAGGCCGGCCTGATCGAGGTGGGCTACGACGGCTCGCAGGAGCCGACGTTCCTGACCTGGCCCCGGCCCAACCTGAGAGGGGCGAAGACCGGCGAGCAGCGGTGGCTGGCCCGCAGCCAGGCGGCCGAGTGGTTCCTGACCGAATACAAGAACCCGCTGACCGGCGAGCCGGATTCCGATCGCTCGGGCGGCGTGAAGCGGACCTCCGAGGTGTTCGGGCCGCTGGCCTTCGTGACCGGCGTGAACCAGGAGATCGGGAGCGACTCGGAGATCGTTCACCAGCTCCGCCGCTCGCCGGTCGACCTCGTCCTGCCTGGCGTGCCGGAGAACACCGTCTACGCGGCGCGGCTGCTGCATGGGTACGGCGTCTCGGCCTCGAGTGTCGGCAAGTTCATGAGCCCGGAGCCGACCCAGTTACCCGAGGTGTTCTGGATGGACGACATGCTCCGCCTGTCGGACACGAGCGGGTCGCCGGTGAAGGTCGTGGTGGCGAACCAGGGAGTCGAGGCGCTGCAGAAAATGGTGGACGGCCTGGATCGCTCGCGGCCGCACGTCATCAGGGTCCGGCTCGCGGACCCGAAGGTCTACCTGAAGCCGGAGTTTGCCGGAGGGCGTTACACGACGCCTCTCGAATGGGCCTACGACAATCCGAAGTCGGCCCACCTGGGGGCGGACGGCATGCAGGCTCGCGACGCGATCGACGCCGCGTACGGCCGCGAAGCGAGCGTCCTCAAGTGGCTGACGACATCGTTCTTTCCCACCAACCCGGGCAGCCGGTTCATCTCGCTGGCGGATCTGAAACATGTAACGAGGACACGAACGGGCATGGCGGTGCCGTTCGAGACGGTGAAAATCGCCACCGAGGGGTTCCTGAAGGAATGGACGGCGCTGGGCAATTATCCGCCGGTTGCGGCGCACGCCGGTGACGAGTATTTCTCGCTGGCCGACATGTTCCAGTTGCTCGCCACCTCGCTCGCGCACTACCAGCACGACGGGGCGTGGCCGCAGTCGGTGACGCTGCAGCCTGTTTACGGACCGCTCGAGATGACCGACGAGGTCGGGCCGGTCGGCAAGACCGTGAGCGCTCGCGACGTGGCCATCGCCGCATCGGCGCTGGCGCCCGCGCTGAACAACCAGGCCTGGAAACCGGTGCCCGATAACGTCGTGCCGACCTGGGTGACAGTCGGCGAGATCCGTGTCAATGCGTCGCAGTTCCTCCGGCTGATGGCCGAGACGCTGATATCGGCCGACCCGGGGCGCACGCTGACGACTCGGATCAACTATATGTTCTCGCCAGTCGCCGAGGTGTTTCCCAAGAGCCGACGGCGGCAGGACCTCGGGGCTCTCTGGACCCTGAAGCCCGCGCACCTGACCGGCCTGCAGTAGGGCCGGTCAGCGGCCGCCCCACCGCCGCCGACAGGGCGTACCCGAGCCCGCCTCCCGTTGTCGCGAAGTACGCCCCCGGCTCGCGGATTCGCAGGTTGGCGAGGATCGCCGGACGACCGGATGGCGCTTCGTCGAGCGCGAGGGCGCCTTTCGGCATCGCGGAAGAGAGCGTCTGCATCCGCGCAGTCATAGCCAATCGGCCGCGCAGGTGGCGCTTGAGCGGGCATCGCGCGCGGCGGCGGCAGCGGCCGGTCGGACTCGGAAACGAGGTCGGCGAGACGCTCGAGCGCCAGCGCGATGTCGCCGACGATCGAGTCGCCGGCTGTCTCTGAGGCGGGAGAAACCGCGACGAGTGGCCACGCGGTGGGTGCGCGTTCGATCACGCCGCATGACGCGGTCAGCGGCGAGCAGTCAGCGGTCGGCGGATCACGGACGGAGCCGGGGATCGGCACAGCTGTCAGCGGAAGGCGCGATCCGCTGCCAGCTGCCTGTTACTGGTCGTGAGAGTGCCGAGATGCCCTGTCTTCGAGGTGGGAGATACCGCGGTGAGTCGCCGGCCCTGAAGGACCGGCCTACGTACAGGCAGCCCTAAAGGGCCGCCCTACCGATGACGATCGCCTACTGCGTGCTTCGTATTCCTTACTTCTCACTTCTTACTTTCTACTTCGTACTTCGCACTTCGTACTTCCTCGTCCCTACTTCCTGAGCTCTCCCATCATCCGCTCGTACTTCGACAGGACGATGTCCCACCGGTAGTGCCGGCGGACGTACTCGCGCCCGTTGCGCCCGAGCGCCGCCCGCAGCTGCTCGTCGGCCACGAGCATCGTCAGGCCCTCGACGAATTCGTCGCGGTCGGCGTAGAAGAGGCCGGCGTTGCCGGTCAGGCAGTGGTCGACGAGCACCTCGCTGCGCGCGCTTGCGAGTACCGGCGTGCCGACCGAGAACGCCTCGAGCGCGAGCAGCGACAGCGTCTCCACCGGCGACGGCACCACGACGACGGTGGCGGCCTCGAGCGCCTGTCCGCGCTCGGTCTCCGAGAGCAGTCCCGCGAAGGTCATGAACGGCTCTTCGGGAAGCGGCATCAGCTTCACGCCCATGAGCACGAGCGCCGCCTCGCCGCCCGCCTCGACGTAGCTGCTGAAGTACTCGACCAGTTCCTCGCACCCCTTGCCCGCCTCGATGCGGCCGCCGTAGAGCACGAACGGGCCGTGCAGCCGGTGGCGCCGCCGGAACATCGCGCCGCGCGAGGTGAGGTGCGACCCGACCCGCCGTCCGGCGGCCGGATCGTCCTCCCGGCCCGTCTCGACATCCCCCTCGGTGGCGTCGCTCGCGCCGGGGCCCTGCCGGGGATACGCGTGATGCTGTGGCAGGTCCACGCCGCAGCCGATGACGTCCTGCACCTCGGCCCGGATCGGGAACCTCGAGGCGAGAAATCGCCGCTCGGTGGGCGTGTTGTAGGCGATCGCGCGCGGCCGCCCGAAGGCCTCCCTGACGATCGCGAGGTCGAGGGCCGGCTCGTCTTTCGCCGCCGGCACGAGGATGCTGCGCGAGGGCGCGACGGCGAGGCCGACCACCGACAGCGCGTGCACGCCGCCGAAGAAGACCAGCCCGTCGTACGTCGCGTGGTGCCGCGTCAGGTAGTCGATGAGCGGGGGACACCACGGGCCCTGCTGCCGCAGCCATTCGGCTTCATCGGCCGCGGTGTGGCCGGGGGAGAGGACCCGCGCCGAGAGGCGGTCGAACGCCTGAGGGTCGCGCGTCTGAGCGTTGGCGAACCGGCGGACCATCACCCCGCGGATGCGATCGGGGGCCTCCGGGTACTCGTTCTGCCACGTCGTGGCGTCGCGCGCGCACGTCGTCAGCACGTCGACCTGGTGACGCTCGGCCATCCGCTCGGCGACCAGCCGGCAGTGGTACTCCGCCCCGCCGAGGATCTCGGTCCCGTAGCGCGGCACGATGAACGCAATCTTCACGGTGTCCTCGAACGACGCAACACGCTCGCGGCGGCAGGGCCGCGGTGGCCGGTGGCTCCGTCGGGCGAGACGACGATGGCGTGTCTCACTAGACGCCTTGAAGGGCCAAAGGCGTTGCGAATGAGTCAAGTGCTATCGAGGTCACTCGTGCCCTTCAAGACGTCTAGAGCCTCTCGCACGCGCGGGGCCAGCCAACAGTGTTCATGCGGCGAGCGAGGGGCGCCATGGAACCGCCGCTCCAC
>PMKG01000100.1 GCA_003157675.1 Acidobacteriota bacterium | reverse complement strand
GGACGGTCACCATGAAGAGGACGAGCAGGTGGCGCCGCTGCACCCGGTTGACCGGGCCGTAGGCGACGTCCATCGGCACGCCGACCGCCATGCGCAGGCCGGTCTCCAGGCGCCCGCCGACCCGCGTGAACGCGTAGACCCGTGCCACGCCGTCCTCGCCCGTCAGTTCGACGGTGCCCTCGTCGCGCTCCCGCATGCTGGCGATCAGCGCCGCCTCGGGGAATCCGCGGCCGAGGACGCCGGCCGCCTGCGGGTAGCGCGCCACGATGACGCCGTGCCGGTCGACCAGGGCCAGCACGGCGCCGCTCGGCAGCTGCGCCGTCGCCGCGATCTGGTTCAACCAGGTGACGTCGAGGCCCGCCGCCAGCACCGAGACGACGCGGCCCTGCTCGTCGACCACCGGCCAGGCCGCCACGACGATGTGCTTGCCGCTCAACTGCCCGACCTGGTAGTCGCCGACGGCGAACGTCTTCGTCGAGAGGACCTGCTCGAACCAGACGCGTGTCGAGAAGTTCGTCGGGCGTTCGGCGGCGGGCACGCTGGCCAGAACGGCGCCATCGGGCGCGACCACCGAGAAGCTCGTGTAGCCGTGATAGAGCTTCATCAGCACGGCGAAGTAGGTGCGGGAACGCTCGGGGTTGCCGGCGCGCACCTCGGGAATGGCAGCGAGGTCGGAGAGGACCTGCCGGGTCCCGTCAATCGCGCGCTCCTGGTCGTTGGCGACGATCCGGGCGAATGCCACCGTGTCATCGGCCACGGTCGCTCGCTGGCGCTGGCGATCCTCCCACCCGGTATACCAGGTCAGCGCGAAGGCCGGGAGGACAGCCAGCAGGACGAGCAGGATCAGTCGGCCCCGGAGGCCCGAGAGGAATGGACGCGGCACGGTGGCTCCTGGACGGCGCAATTCGACCGTCAGACCGGCCCGCAGCACGGAGGGTCGGCTGGGGGCGGCCCGAGACCGCTCATTGTAGGGCGAGGGCGCGAAATTTCAAACGATCACGAGGGGAACAGCTTCTCGAACCAGCTGCCCGCGCACCCCTCGGCGACCTGCACGAACCCGCGCACGCGCAGCAGGTGCCCGGCAATCGCGGCGCGCGGCAGCAGCACGAGGCGCCGGCCGCCGCCGGCCAAACACGTCACTTCGAGCGCGTCGAGCAGCACGGTGGCGATTTCGTCCATCCGGCACGGCGCCCCGTCGTCGACGCCGAACTCGTGGACACGGAGATCCGTATCCGCCCGCTCGTACGCCGCGAGGCCGACCACCCGCTTGCCGCAGGCGGCCACGACGCGGCCGCTGTTGCGCAGCCGTTCGCGACGCGCCGGAGTCAGATGCCGCCCGTGGAAGAGCCGCCGGAGGTCACCCGCCGTCAGGCACGTCGCATCGGGACCTAACACTCGAACCTGGACGGGGGCCACCTGTGGGGTCGGGGCTTGTTCAGCAGCAGTCTGCACGAATCCGGGTGGAGCAACGGAGATGCCAAACCCGGAACTGTCAGCGAATTGTTGCGCTTACCGCCATCTCGGCCGTACGCTGCGCCGGAGTCGCCGGCATTCCGGCACGTCTACGCCGGGCCCGCCGGGCGATCGCCGCCCGAGGCAGCGCGAGGATCGCGGCGGTCCGACCGGACCCGACCGTCGACCAGGTCGATGACCCGGTCGCAGCGCGCCGCCAGGCGGGGGTCGTGCGTCACGAGGAGGAAGGCGGTCCCCTGCTCGCGGTTGAACTCGCGCAGCAGGGCGAAGACCTGGTCGCCGCTCTCGGTGTCCAGGTTCCCGGTCGGTTCGTCCGCCAGGACGAGCGCCGGCGACATCGACAGGGCACGCGCCACCGCCACGCGCTGCTGCTGGCCGCCCGAAAGATCCGTCGCCCGGTAGTTCAGGCGGTCGGAGAGCCCGACGCGCTCGAGCAGTGCGGTCGCGCGCCGCCGCATGTCCTGGTCGGGGCGGCCCCGTGCGGCGAGCGCCGGCATCATGACGTTCTCGAGGGCCGTGAACGCCGGCAGCAGGTGGTGGAACTGGAAGACGAAGCCGAGCGTGCGGCCGCGGAACGCGCCGAGCGCTCGCTGCCCGAGACCCGCTGTGTCGCAGCCGCGGAGGACGATGCGCCCGCTCGTGGGCCGGTCGAGCAGGCCGAGCAGGTGCAGCAGCGTGCTCTTCCCCGATCCCGACGGGCCGACCAGCGCGGCGAACTCACCGGGCGCCAGGTCGAACGACACGCCGTGCAGCACCCGGGTGATCACGCGGTCCCCGTATTGCTTGGTGACCTGGTCGACCCGCAGGAGGCCGTCATCCATATCGGATCACCTCCACCGGGTCGAGGCGCGCGGCCCGGTGGGCCGGCGCCGCGGCGGCCACGATGCCGGTCGCCGTGGCGATGCAGGCCGAACGGACGAACAGCGCGACGGTCAGGTTGACCGGGAAGGTCGACGACCCGTCGGGGTTGGTGGCCAGGCTGGCAAAGAAGAGCGCGAGGGCCGCGCCCAGCGCGATGCCGAGCACCGACCCGCTCAGGCCCACCAACGCCCCCTCGATGAGGAACACGCGGATAATCCGTCGGGTGGGCGTCCCTATCGCCTTCAGGATCCCGATCTCGCGTGACTTCTGCACGACCGACACGACCAGGACGCTCGCGATGCCGAGCGCCACGGCGATGATGACGAACACCTGGATCATGACGCTCGACTGGCTCTGCGACCGCAGGCCGACCAGCAGCTGCGTGTTCGTCCTCATCCAGCTGTCGGCCTGAAGCCCCGTGGCGGCGGTCAACTGCACGGCCACCGGCTCGGCCGAGAAGATGTCGGAGACACGCACCTCGATCGTCGACACGCCGCCGGCCAGGTCGAGCAGCGTCTGGGCCGATCGGAGCGAGACGAACACCCAGCGCTCGTTGGCGTCCTTGTTGCCGATGTCGAAGATGCCCCGGACCGTGACGACGTCGCTTCGGTCGTCGGGCGCGACGAGCCGGAGCTTGTCGCCGACCGTCAGGCCGAGCGCGCTGGCCAGTTCCACGCCGATGACCGCGTCGGCCGCCGTCACGTCGAACCGCCCCGCGACGATCCGCGCCTTGATGTCGATGATGCGCTGGAACGAGGTCGGGTCTACCCCTCTCAGCAGCACGGCGCGGTTGGCCGTGCCCTGGCGCGCGAACGCGGCGCCGGTGACCGTCGGCGTCACGGCCGTCACGCCCGGCACCCGGCCGATCGCGTCCATCGCCTGCTGCCACTGGAGGACCGAGCGCAGGCGCTGGGCGGGGCGCTCGACGCGGGCCGTGATCCCGGCTCCCCCCTCCCGGTCGATGAGCGTCCTCGGCATCTCGTCGGGCCGCCTCAGGACGATATGCGCCTGGGTGCCGAGCGTGCGCTGGATCAGGCTGTCCTGCAGGCCCCCGATGAGGGCGGACAGGAAGACGATGACGCCGACCCCCACGGCCACGCCCGTCAGGATCAGCAGCGACTGCACCCGCCCCTCGCGGAGGTACCGCAGGGCCACCATCCACTCGAAGGGCACGGTCACCTCCCTCCGATGACCGGGGTGACGCGCGTGCCCGGAGCCGGGCTCCCGGCCGAGGACGGCACGACCAGGTCGCCCTCGCGGGCGCCGGTCACGATCTCGACCAGCGTATCGCCGCGCAGGCCGACGCGCACCGCCCGTCGCTCCACCGTGCCGTCGCGCACGACGAGCATCCACGGCGCCTGCCCGGTGATGTCCCGCACGCACTCGGCGGGCACGGCGAGCGCCTCGCGCCGCGGCCCGGCCTCGAGCTCGATCGACACCGTCATGTCGGGCCGGAGCGTGGCCGGGGGGTCGGGCACCGAGAGCCGCACCTCCACCGTGCCCCGCTGGGGGTCGACAGCCGCGCCGATGAAACTGACCCTGGCCCGGAACGTCTGTCCCGGGTAGGCATCGGCCGACGCCGACGCCTCCTGCCCGAGCGAGATCGCCGAGAGGTTGCGCTCGTCCGGGTCCATCGTCAGCGTCGTCGGGCCGTCGACGGCGAGGACGAGGAGCGCCCGGCCCGGCTGGACCACGTCACCCGCCTCGACGTCGCGGCCGATGATCACCCCGTTGCCGCTGGCCCGGACGATGAGCAGCGCGAGCCGGGCCTGGGCGGCCGCATGGCCCGCCCCGGCCTGCTCGAGCGCCGCGCGCGCGGATCGCTCGTCGAGGCCGCTGGCGCCGCTCGAGGCCTGCTGCACCGTCGCCGACTCGAGCTGACTGCGCGCCAGCGCCGCGGCCTTCGTCGCATCCTCGCGCGCCGTCTCGGTCACCAGGCCGTCGGCGGCGAGCTTCTCGGTGCGCTGCCGCTCGCGCTCGGCCCGTTCGTAGGTGAGCCGCGCCTGCGTGACAGCCTCCGTGGCCAGCGGGCGCGTGACGCGGCCGAGCTGCTCCAGCCGGACCGCCGCCTGCCGGGTGGCCGCGCCCGCCTCGGCCGCCGCCGCCTGGGCCTCGGCGTCGTCGAGCAGGAGGAGCGGGTCCCCCTCGCGCACGCGCGAGCCGACCTCGACGAGGCGGCGCCGGACGGTGCCGGTGATGACCACGCCGAGGTTGACGCGCACCGGCGGCATGACCCGGCCGCTCACGACGAGCGTCTGGGTCAGCGGCCGGCGGGCGGCGCGCGCCACCGGCACGCGGGCCGGCCGGCCGGCCGAGACCAGGACCCCCGCCACCGCGGCGGCGGCCACGACCGCGGCCGCCGCCCCCAGCCCGATCGTCGTCCTCGTCA
>PMKG01000199.1 GCA_003157675.1 Acidobacteriota bacterium | reverse complement strand
TGCGCCGAACCGGTGACCGGGTCCTCGGCGACGCCCACCCGCGGCGCGAAGAAGCGCGACACGAAATCCACCTGCCGCCCGGGCGCGGTTACGACGATGCCACGGGCGTCGACCCGGCCGAGGTCGGGGATGTTGGGCGTGAGCGTGGCCACGTCCTCCTCGGTTTCGTAGACGATGAGGTAATCGGTCGTCCCCTTGAGCGTCTCGACCGGCACGCGGCCGAGCGCCTCGACGAGTCCCGGCGGCGCTGGCGCCGGCGCCGGTCGCCCGGCCGGGAAATCCAGCACCAGCAACTCCCCTTCGCGCCGCACTTTCAGCGGACCGCTCTTCGACGCAAGTTCGATCGTGTCGCCCGGATGACGGTCGTGCGTGAAGATGACGTACGCCGTGGCGAGCGTGGCGTGCCCGCAGAGGGCGACCTCCACGGCCGGCGTGAACCACCGGATGTGGAAGCCTCGGTCGGTCCGCACGTAGAACGCGGTCTCGGACAGGTTATTCTCGAACGCGATCTTCTGCATCGTCTCGTCGGGCAGCCACGCCTCGAGCGGACAGACCGCGGCGGGATTGCCGCTGAACAACCGGTCGGCGAAGGCATCGATTTGGTAGAGACGGAGTTCCATGAGTTCCTCACTGCCAGGGGGCTGACGGCCGACGGCTGAAGACTGACGGCCGCCTACTACGCGTCTTCTCCTACCGACTTGTAATACTCCGCCACGCGCTTGCGGGATCCCGGGCGCGTGTACACGTCGGGGCGAGGAGATTCAATCACATCGGCGATGACCGCCGCCACCTCCTCCGCGGTCTGCGCGTCAGGTATCTGGGGCGAATCGGGCCCCCCGTGACGAGCGTTCATCCCGAAGTCGGTGCGCACGACGCCGGGCGACACGAGCGAGAACTGGATGGCGGGGTCGGTCTGCTGCACCTCGGCCCTGAAGTTGGCGGTGAGCGCGTCGAGGTAGTGCTTCGACGCGCTGTAGGCGGCGCGGGTTACGACGTAGGGAATGCGCCCGAGCATCGACGAGACGTTGATGACGTGGCCGGTGCCACGCCCGCAAAAGTGCGGCAGGATCTCCTGCATGCCGTAGAGCGCCGACTTCACGTTGACGCGCATCATCTCGTCGATGTCCTCGTCGGTCAACTGCGAGGGCGGGCGGCTGATGCCGCGGCCGGCGTTGTTCACGAGCACGTCGACCCGCCCGAACCTCCCGATCGCCGCCTGCACGATCCGGCGCACGTCGGCACGGCTCGTCACGTCGGCGACGACGGCCAGTGTCCGCTCGCCGCACCGCGAGGCCACGGCGTTCAGTTCGGCCTCCCGCCGCGCGGCCAGCGCGAGTGACGCCCCGCGCGCGGCCAGAAGCTCAGCCAGCGCCGCGCCGATGCCTCCGCTGGCGCCGGTGATCACCACGACCTTGTCCATCATCTCGCTCCCTGCAGCCCTGTCAACGCAGGGCTGAAGCCCTGCGCTATCTGTTGATCCTTGGCAGCCTGTCCCTCTCCAAGTCTCTGTCTCTGTCCCTGAGCCCTGAGCCTTGAGCCCTGAGCCCTGAGCCCATTGTCCCACTCGCGGCGTCCTGTAGTACTGTTCCCCCCATGCGAACCAGATTCCTCCTCCTGTTCGTCCTGCTGGTCGGCCTTGGGCTGGCCGTTTCGGCTCAGCGGACCGTGAAGCCGGTGCTCCACGGCCGGCACTGGGTGGCGATCACCGGCAAGCCGCTGGGCGCCACCGCCGGGGCCATGATCTTCGAAAAGGGCGGCAACGCCATCGACGCCACGTGCGCGATGCTCGCGTCGGTCTGCACGATGTGGGACACGCTCAGCTGGGGCGGCGAGACGCAGGCGCTCATCTACAACCCGAAGACCGGCAAGGTCATCGCGATCAACGGCCTCGGCGTCGCTCCAACCGGCGCCACGCCGGAGTTCTTCCGCAGCAAGGGCATGGCGTACCCGCCCGAGTACGGCCCGCTCGCCGCCGTCACGCCCGGCACGCCGGGCGGACTGATGACGATGCTGGCCCAGTTTGGCACGATGAGCCTGAAACAGGTGCTCGCGCCGGCCATCGAGATGGCCGACGGCTATCCGATCGAGCAGCAGGCGGCCGACACGATCGAGCACCAGAAGCGCGAGATCAAGAAGTGGCCGCCGTCGGTGGCGGTCTTCCTCACCCACCCCGGCGAAGCGCGCGAGGCGCCGCAGCCGGGCGAGATCTTCAAGCAGGCCGACCTCGCGGTGACGCTCCGCAAGCTGGTCGAGGCCGAGCAGGCTGCGCTCAAGGCGGGCAAGAGCCGCAAGGAGGCGATCTACGCCGCCTACGACCGGTTCTACAAGGGGGACATCGCGCGCGAGTTCGTGCGCGGCTCGCGCGAACTCGGCGGCCTCATCACCGAGGCCGACCTCGCGAGCTGGGAGGTGCACATCGAGGAGCCGGTCGTCACCCGCTACAGGGGGATCGACGTCTACAAGCTGAATACCTGGGTGCAGGGGCCGGTGATGCTGCAGGCGCTGAACATGCTCGAGCCGATGGACCTGAAGGCCATGGGCTACAACAGCGCCCGCTACATCCACACGCTCTACCAGGTGATGAACCTGACCTACGCCGACCGCGACTTCTACTACGGCGACCCGTACGTGCCGCCGGCGACGCCGCTCAAGGGGCTGCTGTCCAGGGAGTACGCCCGCGAGCGCGCGAAGCTGATCGACTGGGACAAGAACGACCCCAACGTGAAGCCCGGCGACCCGTATCCGTTCCAGGGCGGGACGAACCCGTACGCGAAGTTCCTCGCCAACTGGCCGCCGCCGCCGCCCAAGCCGACCGGCGCCGAGGGGAGCCGCACGTTCGAGGAGGGGTTCACCGCGGGCACGACGTCAATCGAAGCCGCGGACGAAGAAGGCTGGGTGGTGTCGGTCACGCCGAGCGGCGGCTGGATTCCGGCCACCATCGCCGGCCGGACTGGCGTCGGCATGAGCCAGCGGATGCAGGCCTTCGTCGTCGACGAAGCCATGTGCCCGTTCAACGTCGTCACGCCCGGCAAGCGCCCTCGCTCGACGCTCACGCCGAGCCTCGCGCTCAAGGATGGCAAGCCGTACCTGGCGTTCGCCGTGCAGGGCGGCGACACGCAGGACCAGAACCTCCTCCAGTTCTTCCTGAACATGGTCGAGTTCGGCATGAACGTGCAGCAGGCGACCGAGGCCGCCAACTTCAACAGCTACCAGATGCACAGCACGTTCGGCGACCACCGCGCGGAGCCGGGGAGGATGACGCTCAACGAAGTGACGCCGTCCGCGGTGCGGGAGGATCTCGTCCGGCGCGGCTACAAGCTGGACTACCTGAAGCTGACCTCTGGGCCGATCAACGCGATCTTCTTCGACCGCCTCCACGGGACGATGTGGGGCGGGTCGAGCAACCACGGCGACGACTACGGCATCGCCTGGTGAGGCAGGCTCAGGGCCCGTGGCCGAGGGCCCAAGCCAAGAGCCTCAAGGCTCAGGACTCAGGTTCGGAGACGCAGGGCTCAAGGCTCAGGACTCAAGGCAGATTCCACGCCCAGGAAGATCGGCGGTATGAATCGACACTACTTGGCGATCGCGGTTGCCTGTTCCTTGACGACGCTGCTGGCAGGCGGCCAGTCGGTCCAGCGCGTTCCAAGTCCCGCGTACGACGGGCATTGGTGGCTCTCGACCGGGTCGGAGGAGCGAGCTGGTTTCGTCAACGGCTACCGCGACTGCTACGAGTACGAGTTCAGAGGACCGGACCGCTTCTCGTACGGGACAACCACCTACAGCACCGCAATCACCGAGTTCTATCAACAGGGTGCCACTTCCCAACGTGCCATCTCGGTTGCAGAAGTGCTCCGCACGTTCAAAGATACCGCCGGGCTTAAGTGAACCGTCCCCGGCGCACAGGAACCGAAGCAGCCGCACGGTGGCAAGGATGGACTCTATTGGATGCAGCTGAGCGTGGCGGGGCCAGGTGGTCAGATTGGCTTCATCGAGGGATTCCTTGCCTGTCACGCGAGCCCCAACAACAACAGAGGGGGCACGTTCCCGAGACCGGCGGCCGAGTATGTGAAATCGACATCGAATTGGTACCGGTTCAACAGCGAAACCGGAGACATCGACGAAAAGCGGCAGCCGGCGTTCATCGCAGATGTGCTGTTCAGGTTCCGCGATCAAGACAGCGCCGCAAGATAGCCCGTGCCCTGCAGCTGCATCCGCAAGGAGCGGGGCCCTGAGCCTTGAGCCCTGAGCCTCTTGGCTTGAGCCCTGAGCCTCTGGGCCTTGGGTCTCAGTGTGCCCTGTGGGCGGACCGCTCCGCCGACTCGACCCAGAGCACGGTGATGAGCGTGTAGGTCAGCACGAGGGAGACGTCAACGACGAGCGGCAGCGCGGGGCCGGCGGCCCACAGCCGGTCCCGCACCGCCGTGAAGACGGTCATCACCGAGAACAGCACCACGTAGGAGCGGGCCAGCCTCCGGACGGCCGCCCGCCACGGCGCGTCGGGCAGCGAACGGGCGCCCACGAGCAGCCAGATCCACGTCGCGAGCGCGAGCGGGCACGAGACGACGGCCAGCAGGCTTCGAAGCGGCGTGAAGAGCGCCGTGCTCGCCTGGAAGTGATACGCGCTCCAGCCGACGACGAGCAGCGCGCAGTAGAGCAGCGCGAGGTGCTTCGCGCCGCGGCGCACGCGCCGCGCGGTCCTGCCGCCCAGCAACTGGTGCACCACCGACACGCAACCGTAGAGACAACCCACCGCACACAGCGCCGCGGCCAGGAACACGAACGCCAGCAGGCGCATGGCCGAGGCCGGCGTGATGGAGGTCAGGACGAACTGCCGCAGGCAGGCGTCGACGAACCGCGCCGACATCCACAGATTGTGGAGGACCAGCGGAACCGGCAGGAACGTGATCGCATGCGGCACGTGTCCGAACGCCGTGCGGACCAGCAGCGCCATCGACACGAACGTCGCCGCGAGGGTGAACAGCAGGCCGAGAATGACGGTCAGCGACACGCGGCCATCGTATCACCGCCAGTCGTGCGCCGATGGCCGGTCTTGCCTTACAATGACGCCGTTTCGCGAAACGTGCCCCTTGTTTATTGGAGCCCGTCATGGCCAACCGGTTTCGATTCGCCGTCGTGCTGGCGGTGGTTGTGGCCATCGCGGCGGCGACGGCCGCGCTGACGGCGTCGTCTCGGGGCACGGCGCCTCAAACGCAGCCCCTTCCTTCCGTCGAGGTGCTGCTTGGCCGCCTCGATCTCGTTCGCGAGTATTACCTGGGCGGCAACCTTGCCGCGGCGCGGCAGGAGCTCTTCGGGGTGCTGACGCTCGTCCGCGAGGCGCGTCGCGCGGAAGAAGCCCAGCCGGCCCCTCGCGCGAGGGGACGGCTCCCGCACGCGGGCCGGGACGTGGAGATGCCCGGCCTTCTTCACCGGCGCGAGCCGGAGTACCCCATCGAGGCGGCCAGGAACGGCATCACGGGCTACATCGTCGTCGACTTCGTGATCGCGGAGTCGGGTGAGGTCCGCGACGCCCGCATCGCGCACTCGGTTCCCGAGCTCGACCGCGCGGCGCTCGCGGCGGTCCGCGAGTGGCGCTTCGCAAGATCACACGCCCAAAACGCGACGCGCATGACCGCGACGACGGTGCTGACGTTCGAGTTGCGGGGCGAGGCGCCTCCGACCGACGAGCTCGACCTCGCCCGGTGCCTCGTCGAGCGAGCCGACTACGCGTCCGCCGAGACGCCAATCAGCCGCGCGATTGCCACCCTTGCGCGTGCGATGAGCTGCGCTGCCACGAGATCCGCGCTCGGTGACACGAAGGGTCGGGCCGTCAAAGGCACGGTCCAGCCGCCGGAGAAGACCAGGGACGTCAAGCCGGTCTATCCCGCCGCGGCCATGAAAGCGAAAGTCATGGGTTCGGTCACCATCGAGGGGGTCATGGGGACGACCGGCCGCCTCGACTGCCTGCGGGTTCTCAAGTCGATCCCACTCCTCGACCAGGTCGCGCTCGACGCGGTGAGCCAGTGGGAGTTCATGCCGGCGCTTCTGGCCGGCGAGCCCGTTCCGGTGATAATCACCGTGCAGACCAGCTTCACGCTTAAGTAGATTCATGCAGGCTGACGGCTGATGGCCAACGGCTCGCGGCAGGCGCGCAGTCGAAAAGAACGTGTTGACAATGTATTAGTATATTAATACACTCATATACAGATATGAACCGGACGAGCTCGACCTTATCCTTCCGGCGCGACATGACGAGCGGTGTGCCCGTCTATCGCCAGATCATCGACCAGATCCTGGGCGGGATCGCCGCCGGCTCACTCGAGCCCGGCGCCCAGCTGCCCACTGTCCGCCAGCTCGCCGTCGACCTCGCCATCAACCCCAACACGGTCGTCCGCGCCTACCGCGAACTCGAGATCCGGGGCGTCCTCAGCACGCAGCAGGGCGTGGGCACGTTCGTCACGACGGTCCCGGTCGAGCCGGACGATGCCGAACGACAGCGGCAATTGGACCAGCTCGTGGGGGAGTTCGTCGCCCGCGCGGGCGGGGCGGGGTTTTCGGCTGAGGCCCTCATCGAACGAATCCAGGAGTTCCTTGCCGACCAAGGGAGGCAATCATGAGCAGAGGGACGGAACTGTTCGCGCCGAGCCCCGGCCGTTCGACATCGTCGAGCTCGGTCGGTAGCGCCCTGTTCACCGGATTTCTGATCGCCGGCGGCCTCGTCGCCGCCCTGACCAGCCGCGTGGCACCGGTCATCGTGGGTGCCGTCGTCGGCCTCTACTTCCTGTTCGCCATCCGGGTGGCGGACCAGTGGGAGAAGGTCGTGGTTTTGCGCCTGGGGCGCTACCGGGGCCTCCGCGGGCCCGGCTGGTTCCACGTCATTCCGATCGTCGATACGGTCAGCGAATACGTGGACCAGCGGATCCGCGTGACCGACGTGCGGGCCGAGACGGCGCTCACGCGCGACACGGTGCCGGTGAACGTGGACGCGATCGTGTTCTGGGTCGTCTGGAACGCGGAGAAGGCGATCCTCGAGGTGGCGAGCTTCGCCGAGGCGATCGCGCTCAGCGCCCAGACGGCGCTGCGCGAGTCGATCGGCCGGCACGAGCTGGCGCAGATGATCACCGAGAGGGAGACGCTCGGCCACGAGCTGCAGCGGATCCTCGACGAGAAGACGAACCCGTGGGGCATTACCGTGCAGTCGGTGGAGATTCGC
>PMKG01000163.1 GCA_003157675.1 Acidobacteriota bacterium | reverse complement strand
ATTCTTCCTGGGCGGGGAAGTCCGGTACCTGGATGCCAACGCGCCGCTCGACCCGACGGTCGGTTTCCTGGGCGACCGGATCGACCTCGGCGGCATCAGCTACCTGGCCACGTTCAACATCAAGTTCTGAATCTACGATCCGGGAGAAGGGGAGCCGGGTGGCGGGATCGCCGCCGGCTCCTCGGCCCGCCGGTAGAGCACGACGCCGCCTCCCTCGCCCATCCGTGTGAAGCCGCGCAGGAACTCCGGGTACTCGCGGGCACGCTCGGCCAGCACGTCGTCCCCCTCCGACAGTTCGTCCATCAGGATCCAGCCGACGTGGAACCTCGGCGCGTCGAGGGCCGCCGCCCACAGGTCGCCGTTGCCTTCGTGGACGATGTCCCGCACGTGCACGCCGATGGGCGACAGCTCCTGGACGTAATGTGACAGCGATCCGAGGCTGACCAGGATCTTCTCGTGCCGCCAGTGCTGCCGCAGAACGTCGGTCAGCACGCGCCGCTGGAGGCTGTGCTGGCGATCGAGCTGCGCCTCCTGGACCATAGGCGCCGCGCCGTCGAACGGGCGGGTCTCGAAGAGGACGAGCGCGACGAGCGCCGCGGCGGCCAGGATGCGGAACCTCCGGGTGAGCCCGACGCCGATCCCCGCCCACACGGCGAAGGCGGGCACGAGCGGCACCATGTAACGGAAGCGGAACGGATGCCCGATGTAGAACGCGTACCAGGGCAGCACGGCGCTTGCCGCCAGCGCCAGCGCGACCAGCGAGTGAGCCTGCCGGCGGTCCCGAATGCCGCTGAGGAGGGCCGCGGCCGCGCCGGCCATCGCGCAGAGCAGCACGCCGTAGCCGTTCAGGTGGTGGCTGGCCCACCAGATCGAGCCGAGCGTCTTGAACGGGCGGCCCATATCCGGGTTGTCCGCGACGTAGAAGCCGCCCGTGACGAACCAGTGACCGATCGACAGGCGGCTCTGGAGCATGAAGGCCGCGATGGCGATGACCGGGTACGCCGCGAGGCCGGCCGTGCGCCGTACCGCCACGCCGACCGGCACGCCGCGGCGGCACAGGGCCGCCACGGCCACGACGAGCGCGCCGGCGGTTAGCGGCCAGGCCTCGTAGCGAGTCAGGCACGCGGCCGCCATCAGCAGGCCCACGCCCGTCAGGCCGCGGGTCCCATCCTGGTCCACCCACCGGGCCAGCGCCGCGAGCGACAGCGTCGTCAGCGCGAGCAGCAGCGGCTCGGTCATCGGCGTCGCCTGGAGGTAGAGCAGGTCCGGGTTGAGGACGAGGACCGACAGGCCGGCGACGACGGCCGCCCGCGAGCCCGTGGCGGCGAGAATCAGCGTGGCACAGGCGTACGCGATCACGCCGAACGACAGGATGGAGATCGCCACGGCGAACGCCCCGGTGCGGTAGAGGGCGTCCACCTGCACGGGGATCAGGTTCAGCAGGTGAGGCAGCGGCAGCCAGACCGCGCCCAGTTGGATCCAGCCAGGCGTGAGGCTGTCGACGACCCGGCGCGAGACCACCAGGTGAGCCTTGGCGTCGTAGTGGCTCAGCGTGAGACCGGCGCGGGCGTAGAACCATGCGGCATACGTGCCGAGCGCGATGGCCGCAAGGGCGGCGACCTGGGGCGTCCAGTTACGTCGGCGATCGGGCGGTGAGATGGTGTCGGCTATAATCAACGGATCTTGAAGTCCCACGGTATTGTACTTCGCTTCGTGACGAGCGGCTGGCGCGGCCAGAGTCGTCTCCGCGATCGGGGCCGCGCATGAAGAGCCTGATCCTCTGGGCCCAGGGCCTGGTCGTGACGTTCGGCGGATTCGGCCTGTTCGTCGTCGGCTTCCTCGATTCGTCGTTCCTCTCGCTGCCAGAAATCAACGACATCCTCGTCGTCTGGATGGTCACCCAGCACAAGGACCGCCTCCTCTACTACGTGGCCATGTCGACGCTGGGGTCGATCGCGGGCTGTCTCGCGATCTACGGACTGGCCTACAAGGGGGGGGAGGCATTCGTCCGCCGCCGCTTCAGCTCGGCGAACGTCGAGCGCGGACTCGCCGCTGTGCGCCGCTACGGCCTGCTGGCGCTGCTCGTTCCTTCGATGCTTCCGCCGCCGGCGCCGTTCAAGGTGTTCGTGATCATGGCCGGGGTGGTGCGGGTTCGCCCGGCCAGCTTCGTGGCCGCCATCGGCATCGGCCGCGGCCTCCGCTACCTGATCGAGGGATTGCTCGCGGTGTGGTACGGAGACATGGCGCTCCGCTACATCGACGAACACGGGAAGATGGCGGGTCTGGTGGCGGCGCTCGCGGTGCTCGTCGCCGGCCTGGCGGTGGTCTGGTGGCAACGGCGCCGGCCTGCCGACGTGCGCTGAGAGGGACGCGCCGGGCGTCAGTGGCGGTGTGGATGACGCCGCGTCACATAGACGACGGCGCCCGAGAGCGAGAAGAACATCACGAGCGCGGTCGACCCGAGCGAGAGCGCCATGGCCGACTCAATCGGCAGGCCGAGTCGGGCGAAATAGAACGAAAAGGTCGCCTCGCGGACGCCAAACCCGTTCACCGACACCGGCAGCATCTGCACCAGGAACGACAGGGGGACGATGACCGCCAGGTGCGACAGCGCGATTGGGATATTCAGGCTGCGGGCCACGGCCGCGTAGAAGATCACCAGCAATCCCTGGACGATCACCGCTCCCGCAAACGCGTTGAGCAGCGACCACGGGCTCCGGCGGAACCGGCCCAGGATGTCCGTGATCCGCGCGATCTGACCGCCGACCCACTCGGGGTGAAACACCGTCAGCGGTCGGAGCAGCCGGGCGACGCCGGCCGGCGAGATCACGGCCTCCAACGAAACCACAGTGGCGAACACGAAGCCGGCCCAGAGCCACGATGGCAGCACCGGCAGCGCCCGCCCGCTGCCGACCCCGACGGCAGCGGTGGCGCCTGTTGCCGCCACCAGGACCAGTCCCAACAGGCCGATGCAGCGGTCGGCGAGCACCACTGTCGCCGCGAGCGTCGTGGACTCGGCCGACCGGGCCGTGTCGCGAATCCGGATCACGTCGCCGCCGATGTTGCTCGGCAGGAAGTTGTTGAAGAAAGCCGCCACCAGGTAGGAACCAAAGAGGCTCCGTTTCCGGACCGTGACGTGCTGTGCGTCGAGCAGCAGCCCCCAGCGCCAGGCCCCGACCACGATCTGGACCAGGTAGAGGCCGAGCGCCGCCACGACCCAGGGGAGGGAGGCGGCCCGTACGCTGCGCCACAGGCTGGTCAGATCGGTCCGCGCAAAGAGGACGGCCAGCAAGCCGAGGCTGATGAGCAGTTTGAGGGCGGTAAGGAGGACCTGTCGGGTTCGTGGGCGGCCAGCCTCGAATCCCGTATCGGCGTCGGCGGTCAGGACTTCGGAATCCATCGTCAGACGTCTGAATCCAAGTAGTTACAGGGGCGTCCCGAACGTAGAACTGGAAGGGACCAGCCTACCATGAGGTATTCCGAGTGTCTACCGGCGCCCGCGGCCCCGGCGGGTATAATCGATTGAATTGGTCAACTGTCGTGTTGGTGCCTTGATGCCGTACCGATCCCCGCTCGAGACACGTATCGCCAGGAAGACGACGCAGGCGGTCTGCGACTTCGAGATGATCGAAGAAGGCGACCGGATCCTCGTCGGCCTGTCGGGCGGCAAGGACAGCTGGGCGCTCATCCAGATCCTGGACGTCCTCCGGCGCCGGGCCAAGAAGAAGTTCACCCTGGTGGGGGTGAACGTCGACTCGGGCTACGTCGATTACGACCACGGTCTGATCTCGCGCACCTGCGAGGAGCGGGGCTGGGAGTGCCACATCGAGCACACGACCATCGGCGAGGTGATGGACGACCTGCTCGACGTCGGCGACACCCCCTGCTCGCTCTGCGGCAAGCTCCGGCGTGGCGTCCTGTACCGCGTGGCGACCGAGATCGGGGCGACCAAGATCGCGCTCGGCCACCATGCCGACGACTGCATCGAGACGCTGCTCCTGAACCTCTTCTTCGAGGGGAACCTCAAGTCCATGCCGGCCCGCCTCGTCTCCGACAACGGGGCGCACGTCGTCATCCGGCCGCTCGTCTACGTGAGCGAGGCCGAGGCCCGGGCGTATGCGAAGGAGTACGAACTGCCCGTCGTCGGTTGCTGCTGCCCCTCCTGCGGGGATCTCAGCCTGCAGCGCCAGCGAGTGAAGCGACTGCTGCTCGACCTCGAGCGCGAGCATCCCGGCCTGAAGAACTCGATGCTGGCCGCGCTGCGCAACGTGGCACCTACGCACCTGCTCGACGCCCGCCTGAACCCGCCCGCGGCCCTCCGCGCCCGGGTCGGCGTCGAGCCGGGGAGCCGCGACTGATGCGCGCCGTCGTCCAGCGCGTGGCGGCGGCCCGGGTCCTGGTGAGCGGACAGGTGGTCGGGGAGGTCGGCGTCGGCCTGGTCGTCCTGCTGGGCGTCACGCACGGCGACACGCCCGAGGATGCGGCATTTCTCGCGGGGAAGATCGCCGGCCTTCGCGTCTTCGAGGACGCTGACGGGAAGATGAACCGGTCGCTCTCCGACGTCGGCGGCTCGCTTCTCGCCGTTTCGCAGTTCACGCTCTATGGGGACTGCCGGAAGGGGCGCCGTCCGTCGTTCGACGCCGCCGCCGGCCTCGACCAGGCGCGGCGATTGTACGAGCAGTTCGTGGACGACCTGCGCGCGCTGCGCGTGTGCACGGCCACCGGCGTGTTCCAGGCGCACATGCAGGTCGAACTGGTCAACGACGGCCCGGTGACGCTCCTGCTCGACACGGCGAGGGATCGATGATCCCCGTCATCAAGGCGCACGCCTACGGGAACGACTTCCTGTATGTCGAGGAGCGGGACGCGCTCGAGCGCGATCGCGTGGCGCTCTCGAGGATGCTTTGCGAGCGCCGCACCGGCATCGGCGCCGACGGCCTGATCCTCTACCGCCGCACGCCGGACGGCGCCGTCATGCGGCTGTTGAACGCCGACGGCAGTCACGCCGAAGTGTCGGGCAACGGCGTCCGCGGTCTGGCCGCCGTCCTCGTCGACGTGCTGGGCTTCGCCTCCTCCGACGGTGCGGTCCGCATTGAGACCGACGCCGGGGTGAAGACGCTCGCGCTCGTCGGCCGCGACGGCTGCCGCCCGGTGTTCCGCGCGGCGATGGGCCAGCCGACGGCGGTGAGGGAGCGGACGCTCGACGTCGCCGGCGAGGCGCTCGGGGTCGTCACGCTCGGCGTCGGCAACCCCCAATGCGTCCGTCTCGAGTCGCCGCTCAGCGAAGCTCGGTTGCACCGCCTTGGGCCGGCACTCGAGCGCCACGCGGCGTTTCCCGAGGGCACCAACGTCGAACTGGCCGCCGTCGAAGCACCGGATCTCGTCCGCATCCTCATCTGGGAGCGTGGCGTCGGGCCGACGCGGGCTTCCGGTACGGGGGCCTGTGCCGCGGCGGTGGCGGCGGCGGCTCACGGCGGCGCCGGCCGGGACGTGCGCGTGATCTCGCCCGGCGGCACCCAGCGCGTCGAATGGCGCGAGGAGGGACTCTTCCTGACCGGATGGGCGGAGATTGTCCTGCGCGGTGAGTGGACCGCGAAGTCTTGAGGGCACAGATTCCTCGCCGCGATGTGCACCGAAAGGCGTAGCCAGGGTCGGAAGAGTTCGCGTACCTCCCGTCCTGCCGACGCTGCAGTTCCTGCCGGCCGCCGCCTGCCAGCCCCGGACTCTGCGCCAAACCCGCCCGTATCCGGCCTCGCCCGATTATTGCAGCCAGGGCACGAGGTCCCGGCCCGTCGCGTTCCAGGCAGAGCACGGACCAGGTGACATGTACAATGACTGAAAGGGTGAGAGCCGTTCCGGCCGGCCGCGACGACCGCCCGTGCGAGAAGCTGGCGCGGCTCGGGGCTTCCGCGCTGGGCGACAACGAGTTGCTGGCGATCGTGATCGGCAGCGGGACGGCCGGCACGGGAGCCCTGGGCCTGGCCACCTCACTGCTCGCGGCCTGCGGCGGCTTGCACGGCCTGCTGCGCATCAGCTGCGACGAGTTGCTGCGCGTGAAGGGCCTGGGCGAGGCACGGTCGGCGCAGGTGCTGGCGGCCATCGAGATCGGCCGCCGCGTGATGGCCAGCCGGCCGCACGAGCGCCGCCAGGTCGTTTCGCCCCGTGACGCTGCCGAGATCCTGATGCCGGAGTTCAGCGCGCGGCCGGTCGAGCAGTTCGGCCTGCTGCTGCTCGACACGCGTCACCGGGTCATCAGGACGACCGTGCTGAGCATCGGATCGCTCGACGGCGCAGCGGTGCAGCCGCGCGAGGTGTTCCGGCAGGCCCTGATGGCGTCGGCAGCCGCGGTGGTGCTCTTTCACAACCATCCGTCGGGCGACCCTCAGCCGAGCGGCGAGGACGTGGGCCTGACGCGCCGGATGGTCGCGGCCGGGGTGCTGCTCGGGATCGGCGTGATCGACCACGTCGTGCTCGGCGATGGACGCTACTGCAGCCTGAAGGAGTCCGGGTACCTGTAAACATGGCCAAGATCCTGTACTTCGATTGTTTCGCGGGAGCCTCGGGCGACATGATCCTCGGGGCGCTCCTCGACGCCGGACTGCCCCTGGGGGAGTTGCAGGCAGCGCTCGGCAGCCTGATGATCCCCGGCTTCCGCCTCTCGGCCGACCGAGTGATGCGGTCGGGCCTCTCGGCCACCAAGTTCCGCGTCCACGAGGGAGACGGCCCCGAGGCCGCCCACGCGCAGGAGCACCACCACGGCGGCGAGGGCCACGCGCACCATCACCCCCACGCCGAGCCTCCTGCGCACGGAGCGGCCACTCTGCCGCACGCGCACGGCGACCACCGGTCGCTCGCCGACATCCTGTCGCTCATCGACGGCTCGGCCCTCTCGGCCACGGCCCGCCGCCGAGCCACCGACCTCTTCCGGCGTTTGGCCGAGGCCGAGGCCGCGATCCACCAGATGCCGGTCGAGCGGGTGCACCTGCACGAGGTCGGCGCCCTCGATTCGATCATCGACATCGTCGGATCGGTCTTCGGCCTGGAGTGGTTCGGTGCCGGCCGCATCATGGCCTCGCCGCTCAACGTCGGCGGCGGGATGGTCCGGTCCGCTCACGGCGTCTTTCCGGTGCCGGCGCCTGCCACGCTTCGGCTCCTCGAAGGGGTGCCGGTCTATTCGAGCGGCGTGCAGATGGAAACCGTCACACCCACCGGTGCGCTGCTCGTCACGGGCCACGCGAGCGACTACGGGCCGCTGCCGCCGATGAAGGTCGAGCGCGTCGGCTATGGGGCCGGCGACCGCGACCTGGCGGAGACACCGAACGTCCTGAGGATCGTGATTGGCGACGAGGCCGCCGGTGAGAAGGGAGAGCGGGTGGTCGTCCTGGAGTGCGAGATCGACGACATGAACCCGCAGATCTTCGGGCCGGTGATGGAACGGCTGTACGCCGCCGGCGCCCTGGAGGTGTTCCACACCCCGGTGCAGATGAAGAAGAACCGCCC
>PMKG01000380.1 GCA_003157675.1 Acidobacteriota bacterium | reverse complement strand
GAGCTTCCAGGGAACGGCCCAGGCATTCCAGGCCTCGCTCAAGGGGCTGGGCCTGCTTTTGCTGATGGCCGTGCTGGTCATCTACATCGTGCTGGGAATCCTCTACGAGAGCTTCATCCACCCGCTGACGATTCTCTCCGGCCTGCCCTCAGCCGGCTTCGGCGCCCTGCTGACGCTGTACCTCTTCAAGTACGACCTGAACATCTACGCCTTCGTCGGCATCATCATGCTCGTCGGCCTCGTGAAGAAGAACGGCATCATGATGATCGACTTCGCGATCGAGTCCCGCCGGCGCGGACACGTGACCGCGTCCCAGGCGATCTACGAAGCCTGCCGGGTCCGCTTCCGCCCGATCATGATNNATGATGACGACGATGGCGGCGCTGATGGGCACGCTGCCGATCGCGCTCGGCTGGGGCGCGGGCTCCGAGGCGCGCCGGCCGCTCGGGTTGTCGGTGGTGGGAGGCCTGCTCGTGTCGCAGACGCTGACGCTCTACGTCACGCCGATCTTCTACATCTACATGGAGTACGTCCAGGAGTGGCTCGCGCGCCGCAAGGCGGCGAACCAACCGGCGCTCGGAACGGCCGGGGCCGAGTAACGGCTCACGGGCGCCGGGCGGCGCCGCAGTTCCAGCAGGTGTCGAACTGCCCTTCGACCTGCTGCCCGCACGTCGGACAGGTCCACGACACGACGTCGGCCCCGGACGGCGCCTGGTCGCCCGCGCCGTCCGGTCCGGCGTTCATGCCACCCTCGCCGCCGAAATCGCGGAGGACCTGTTCCGCCCGCGGCACGTGCTCGCGAGCGACGACGAGCTTGACGGCGCCCTTCGCGGCCGCCGCGAGCGCGGGCGCGTCGATCCGCCCCATGACCTCGTCGCGCAGGAACGACTCGATGCCGGCATCCTCGAGCAGGCCCTGCAGCTGTCCGGCTTGCCAGGCGGGTCCCGAAAACACCACCACCGGATCGTCGGTCGCCATGTGGTCCCTCCGGGGTGATTGTACCTCCGGCTTACGCCTTACGCCTTACGCCTTACGGTCGGCTGACGGCCAAAGGCCGATGGCCGAAGGCCTGCGGCCTGACCTGACGCGCAGGGCTGAAGCCCTGCGCTATCTGTCTCAATTGTCATCGGATAGCGCACGGCTTCAGCCGTGCGCCTGCTGCTTCCTGCCTTCAGAACGCCCACCGCAGCGTCGCCACCACGGTGCGGCCGGGCTCGGGATACCCGTCCGCCCGCCAGTAGTACTTGTCGAAGAGGTTGTAAGCCCCCGCCTCGACGTCCAGCTCACGGGAGAGCGTCCAGACGCCCTTGAGGTTCGCGACGGCGAACGACGCCGCGTCGAAGTCATGGCCCGCCTCGTTCTGCGTCCGGCGCCCCGCCTCGACGTCGACGCTGGCCACGACCTGGACGACCCGGATCGGCGTCACCATGACCGACGCCCGGCCCTTGTGGCTCGGCGTCTCGACCAGCGGCGTGCTCGGCGAGCTGATGTTCTCGCGGTGCAGGTAGGTGTAGCTGACGCTGACGTCGGTGCGGGGCAGCACGCGCGAGCGCAGGTCGAGCTCGGCGCCCGAGTTGGCCGCCTTCCCGATGTTCTGCATCTGCGAGAGGTTCGTCCCGATGACGACCGACTGGATGAGGTCGGTGATCCGCGCGTAAAACAGGCTGGCGCCGAACGAGGTCCTCGGCCCGAGCGTCCCCTGGTAACCGGTCTCGACGGTCACGTCGTGCTCGGCCCGCAGGTCCGGGTTCGGCACGGCTGTGCCGAATTTGTAGGAGTACCGGTCCTTCAGCGACGGCATGCGGGTCTTGCGGGACACGGTGAACCTGACCTGCCCGGTCGGCACCGCGTAGAACAGTCCTGCCTGCGGATTGACGCCGCTCGAGCTCCCGCAGGAGGTCCCGCCGGTCTGGCACGTCGAGAGCAGGTCGATCAACTGCGACGACTGGTAGGTCTCGGCGCGCCCGGTCATCTGCCAGTCGATCCCGACGCCCGCCACCAACGAGAGCTTCGAGGCCAGCAGCCAGGTGTCCTCGGCCCCGACCGAGAAGACGCGTCCGTCGAAGTGGCTGGCCGGGGCGCCGACGTTGTGGTCCTCGTGCTCGTCCCGCTTGACGTGCGCAGCCGCCCGCAGCTTGTGCTCACCGAGCGTCGTGCCCCACTCGGCCGACGCGCCATACGTGTGGTCGGCGTAGAGGCTCTGGAACGACGACGCCTTCGTCTGCGTCATATACGTCTTGTCGTCGTAGCTGTAGAGCGCGTTGTCGTAGGTGTCGTAGAACGCGCGGACCCGGACGTAGCTGGCCGAGCCCAGGTGCTTGTTCGCCACCAGGTACACGCTGTCCTTGTCCCAGTACGGCCATTGCCAGTAGCGGATCTTCACCGACGTGTCCGTGCCGGCATAGGGCGGGTTGCCCTTCTCGCCGCGCTGCCCCACGTAGCTGACCGCGTACTCGTCGGTCCCGTTGGGCGTCCAGCCGACCTTGACGTTGAATTTCGCATCCCTCTGCCGCGCGTTCACGCGGTCGCCGGCCGGCTGGATGGCCACCGGCGTGAATCCATCGGCCAGCGGGAAGGTGCCGCTCTTCGTGTAGGACGCCCCGCCCTGCACGTAGAACGGCCCGAAGGTCGTCCCCGCGTTGAGGTCGGCCGTCCCGGCCGGACCGGTGCCGTAACTGCCGCCCGCGATTCCCTCGACCTTGCCGCCCGGCCGGCGCGACACGATGTTGATCGCGCCGCCCAGCGTGTTCGGGCCGTACAGCACCGAGGTAAAGCCCTTCGACACCTGGATCTCGGAGACGTCGAACGTGGTGAAACGGCTCAGGTCGGCATAGCCGTCGTACGGCGTGTAGACCGGGATGCCGTCGACGAACAGCGGGACCTGGCGCATGTCGAAGCCCCGCACGTAGACGGTCGTCTCGTTGCGCGATCCGATCCTCGTGAAGCTCACGCCCGGCGCGAGCGCCAGGGCGCCGGACAGGGTATTGCGGTCGCTCGCCCGGATGTCGGCGGCGTCGAGCAGCGAGGCGCCGGCCGCCGTCACCTCGGCCGTCGCCGCCGACGCCATCGCCGCGGTGACGGCCACGTCCACCCGGCCCAGGTAGAAGGCGCCCTCGGTCTTCAGGCCGAGCGCGCTCTCGATCCGCGACAGCGCCGAGCGCAGCCGGCCGACCTCCGCGGCGAGGTCCTCCAGGCTCGAGCCCTGCTGGCGCTCGGGCAGCCAGGCCTCCCCGCTCTCCTGCGCCGGGCGGAACGTCGAGACCCACGCCGAGACGTCCCCCCTGAGCGCGGCGACGTCGGCCGCGAGACGCGCCCGGCCGTCCGCGTCGGACGCGGCGAGCCGCCCGAGCCGCGTCTCGATCTGGGCAAGCGTCCGCTGCCAGCCGCCAACCGGGTCGCCGGCGGCGCATGCGGGAACGGAGGCGGGCAGAACGAGGGCACAAAGGGCCGACACGACCCGCACGGCGCGGCGGGACACCTGGGCACAGACGAGACGACACGGCATGGGCACACGCTCCTTGGACGACCGAGGAGCGTACCGCGTAGCCGCTCGATGAGTGAAATGATAAGATTTCTCTGGTACTATGAACAGGATTCACTGCCGTGCCGCCCCCCCGGGAGGACGACCATGGACCGCGACCGCACCAGGCTGGAGCCCGCCCGGCTCCGCATCTTCTTCGAGGCCACACGCTGCGGCAGCTACACCGCGGCCGGGCGCCGCCTGCACATTACGCCGTCGGCCGTCAGCCACGCGATCCGCGCGCTCGAGGACACCGCGGGGCGTCGCCTAATCGAATGGCGGCACCGCCGGCTCACGCTGACCGACGACGGCGAGTACGTCCGCGAGGTGTGCGAGCGGGTCTTCCAGGACCTCGACCAGGCCGAGCACGTGCTGTCGACGCGAGCGCCTGGCGGCACGCAGGTGATCACGATCGGCGCCACCGTCGAGTTCGGCACGACGGTGCTCGTCCGCAAGCTCCGGCCGCTGCTCGACGCGGTCCCCTGGCTGCGTCTCGACTTCCGCTTCCGCGACGACCTCGAGGCGCTGCTGCTCGCCGACGAGATCGATATCGCCGTCGACTGCGCGTCCCACACGCACCCGTCGCTCTCGGTCACCCGGCTGTTCCGTGAGAAGTACCTGATCGTCGGGTCGCCGCGCTTCCTGCGCGCGCACCGCGTCCGGCGGCCCCTCGATCTCGAGCGGGTGCCGGTCATCTCCTTCGACCGCGAGGGGGCATGGTGGGCGAACGCGCTGCGGTCGATCCCCGGCCGCCATCGCCCGGTGCTTCGTCAGATCATCGAGATCGACCAGGTCCGGGGCATGGTGCACGCGGCGCTCGAGGGATACGGCGTCGCGCTCCTGCCGAAGTACACCGCCATCGGGAAGGTGGCCCGGCGGGAACTGACGGCGCTCTTCCCGAGGCTGCGTCTGCTCGAAGACTGGTTCTCGGTCTCTCAGAAACGCACGAGCGCCGTGCGCGTGAAGAACCGCGTGGTCACCGACTTCCTGCTCCACATGGACGTCACCGAGTTTGGCGACGCCATCAGCGGGCCCTCGCGCTCGCCGGACCGCGCCTCCGCTCAGGCCTGATCGGCGCCGGGCACGGGCACGCCTTCCGCCTCGCAGAGCGACCGGAGCCGGGCGACACTGCGCTCGTCGTCGAAGTCGACGAGCCGCCCGATCGGCTCCCGGAGCCTCGCTACGAGTTCGATCGTCTGCGGGTCCGCTCCTGCCGGCAGCACCCGGGCGATCTCCGACAGATCCGCGCGGCTCAGCTTGAGCGACAGGAAGCCGGCGGCCGCCGCGGCCCGNNCAGCCCGGGCAGATCACCCATGCCGGCCGTCAGGATGATCTCTCGCGCCCGCGCCACCCGCCGCTCTCCCAGGGCGTCGAGCACGCCCAGGTACTTCTGATGTTGAACCCACTCGTTGAGGAGGAACCCGATCTCCTGAGCGGAGAAGTGTTCCCAGAATGCCGCCGGCGCGTGGGCGTCGAGCAGGCTGCCGATGACGAACGCCCCGGCGTGATACCCCGACAACCCGCGGCGCGCGCACGCCGACGCCGCCAGCCTGAACAGTCGCACCTTCCGGTCCTCGGTCAGCAGCGCGAAGGCGGTCACGTTGACCAGGTGCATGCCGAGCGTGGTGTTCAACAGGCGCTGCACCAGCGCCTCCGCCCGCACGTCGAAGCAGCGGTTGACGAACTCGGCGGCGCGGACCGGGTCGCCGCGCAGCTCTCCGTACCTGATGGCGTGGCCAAGGTCCTCGATGCTCTCGAAGCCCGACGCGTCGACGCGCTCGAGGATCTGACGGTACTCGCGGTAGTACTCGGCCAGGCGCTCGAAGCGCGGGCGCTCGGCCTCGCCGAGCTCGACCGGCTCGCCCGCCATGAACCGCAGCAGCCGCGCCGGCGCGAACACCGCGCGCCCGACAAACAGCGTGCGGTGGCGGCTCGAGATGGTGACCCAGTCGCCCTCCCGGATCTCACGGCCGGCGGCGTTCACCAGGCGCCGGCCGGCCGCGTCGATGCGGACGCCGTCCGCCTCGAGGTTCAGCAGCGCGGGGATCCCGAGGTTCTGCGCCGTCGTGACGACGTGGATCGCCGCGGGGCTCAGGCTGCAGATGCCGCGCACCCGCTGCATGTCCATCGCGTCCTGGGGCGTGAACCGGTCCTTCGCCAGGATGGCGCGCGAGAGATCGGCCCGGTCTGGCGTCAGGTCGCCCGCCGCCGAGAACGAGAGCCGGCCGGTGACGACGGCGCGCGGCAGGACGGCGACACCTCGCGCGAATGGCTCCAGCGCGCCGATCGAGGCCGGGTCGATGGCGTCGGATTCGATCTGGCGGACGTGGCACGGCCTGATCACCTCGCGGACGCGCTCCGCGCTGATCCGGCCGTCGCGGTGCAGGTCCATCACCGCCGTCAGCATCGCCGACCCGGTCATTTCGGCGGCGTTCACCTGCAGGATGGTGAAGGTGCCGTGCACGCCGGTGAACTCCACCATGACCGGGGCCCGGAAGATGTCTTCGAGCTGGAACAAACGGTTCCAGAAATGGTAGACTGCCGGGAATCGCGGCCTCGCCTCGTCGCGCGTCGAGAAGCGAACCTCCTGCGGAACCAGCCGCCCGGTCATCAGATCTTCACCGAAGACCGTCCTCGCATACTGCAGGAACACGCCCTTCCCTGTCGCCGGATCGCGGCTGTAGAGAATGCCGGCGTACGACCGCTCGTCGATCACCGAGCAGACCATCCGCTGGAAGATCACGGCCGGGTAGTGTCTCTCCCGGGGCATGAAGTTCCGCAGGACGTCGAGATGATCCGTGTAGTAGCGATAGGCGCACTCCAAGAAGAAGCGGATCTGGCCGAACGCGTCGGTCAGCAGCTCCGGCGCGCGCGCGGCGATCATCGCCTCGGTCGTCTCGATCAGGCGCTCGGCCTCGGCCCGCGTCAGATCCTGGCGGAATTCCCCCTCGAGGCCCGAATACGCGGCCGGGTCGAGCGCCTCGAGAATCGTCTTGCGGCTGTTCAGCCGGATGCGGACCGCTCCGTCCTGACCGTACCGGGCGGGCAGGCCGGGGAAGAGGTCCGGCGTCAGCCCGACGTTGAGGTAGGTCGGCATGAACCCCGGGATGTACTCCGACACCGCCGACCGCATCGCGATGAGCAGCGGATCGCGAGCGTTGCCGAGCCGCCGACCGGTAAGCACCTCGAGGTTGTGGACCACCGCGCCAATGGCTTGATCCCGATCGGCGGGCGAGAGAAGGAAGGCGTCGGCCGACAGGAGATTGAAGTCCGCCGTCGCGAATCCCCGCCGAGAGAGGTCCAGGAGGATCGACCCTTTGTGGCTGATCACCTCTTCGCTGAACGTGCCAGACGACGTGTACGGAATGACGACGGCGTTCTCGACGAGGGTGCGGCCGGCGAACCGCCGCGAAATCGACTGGGCGAGCGTCTGCGTCCGACGAGCGAGTTCGCCGGCGGCCGCGGCGTCACCGCGCCGCGCGCGGTGGATCAGGTCCACGTGACGGATCGCCCGTTCGCGCGGCACCCGGTCGAGGTACCGCACGTCGCTGTCGCGGACCGTCATCGTGTGTGACGCGCCGTCGCACAGGACGTAATCGATCTCGGGCGCGACGTACCCGGGGTCTCTCGCGAGCACCGCCCGCCGCAGGCGATGTTCGATGTTGGCCGCGATCAGCCGGGTGCTCGTGTACTCCGAGCGTACGTCGGCCACGCTGCGCACCAGGCACGGGGCGTCGGAAGCCGGCTCGAAGTCTGGAGAACCGTCGGACGGTGGCATCGCAGCTCTCCGCGGGGGCGGGATGGGCGGCCGGGTGGCGCGAGGCGGGAACACCCGGTTGGGCCCGATTATAGCGTGACTCTCTCACCACGCGATCCGGCACGACTTCCCGCGGCCATTCGCCGGTCGGGCTCTCCTGCCCGTACCCCTTCCGGCCGATACTACACAATGGTCCCGCTGACGCGCGGCGGGGCGACTGTCACAGATATGTCACCGGTTCGTCTCATGCTGGTCACCGTCTTCGGGTCAAATCGCTCATGATGTGGCGGAGCCTTGTTCTCTCGGTTGTCGTGTGCGCGCTGGTCGTCGTTCCAGCCGCCGCCCAGGATCATCCGGATTCCGCCCCGTCGTCGGTCAGCGCTCCGGCAGCGGCAGATCAGCCCGGCGCGCCCCATGCGCCAGCGGCCATCGACGTCGACGACCTGTGGCACCTCGTCCGCCACAGCGGCCTCGCGTCCGACGATGACGGCACCCGCGGGCACCGCTTCTTCGTCCTCGCCCCGACCATCGGTTCGAAGCCAACGACCGGCTTCACCGGCGGGCTCTCCGGCAACGTGGCGTTCTTCGCCGGCGACCCGTCCACGACGCACATCTCGACCATCATCGGCGGCGCGAAGGTATCGCAGCTCGGCCAGGTGCTCTTTGGCGGCCGGATGGCGTGGTTCACGACCGACGACGCCTGGTTCCTCCTGGCCGACGGCAAGATGACGTGGACCTCGCAGAGCACCTACGCGCTGGGGGCCGATGCGCCGCTCACCTCGGGCACCAACTCGAGGCTGGACGTGATGAAGCTGTATGGGACGGCATACCGTCACGTGGCGCCAGGACTCTTCGTCGGCGGCGGTCTGAACGTCAGTACCCACTTCAACATCCGGCCGGGGACGACCAGCCTCGAAGGGTGGGACGAGGCGGAGTTCGTCAGCTACAACGAGGCGCACGGCTTCGCGTCCGACCACCAGACCTCGAGCGGCCTCAACGTCGGCGTCCGCTACGACACGCGTGACAACGGCATCAATCCCGACGGCGGCGTGCTCGCGAGCGCCACCTACCGCACCTTCTTCGCCCGCTTCCTCGGCGGCGATTCGACGTGGCAGGAGCTGTCGCTCGACGCCCGCACCTACTGGAAGCTCACCGCGAGCGGACGGCAGAAGCTGGCTGTCTGGTTCCTGGGCGACCTGGTGACCGGCGGCACCGCCCCCTTCTGGGACCTGCCGTCGACGTCGATGGATGGCCGGTCGGCGCGCGGGTACGGCGAGGGGCGGTATCGCGGCGAGCAACTGCTGTACTGGGAGGCCGAGTACCGGGCCACGCTGACGAGCAACGGCCTGTTGGGCGCGGTCGCGTTCGCGAACCTGACCACCGTCGGCAGTGCGGAGACCGGCGAGCGACTCTTCCAGTCCTACGCCCCCGCCGCGGGATTCGGCCTGCGCGTGCTGCTGAACAAGCGCTCGCGCACCAACCTCTGCGCGGACTGGGGCTGGGGCAAGGACGGCTCGCGCGGCTTCTATCTCGCCATCCAGGAAGCCTTCTAGGACGCGCCAGGACCGCGGCGGATCGCGAGCACCGTGATGTCGTCTTCCTGGGGGGCCTCGCCCGCGAACGCCGCGACCGCCTCGAACACGCCGTCGACGATCTCTCCAGCCGGCCGGCTGGCTGTCCCGCGCAGGTGCCGCTCGATGCCCGAGGTGCCGAACGCGGCGCCCTTCGGGTCGAGCGCGTCGCAGACGCCGTCGGTGTACAGAAAGAGCCCGTTCCCGGGTTCAAGGAGGAGTTCGGTCACCGGGAACGTGACCTTATCGAGCACGCCGAGCGCGAGCGCGTTGCGGGCGGCCACGAGATCGACCGTGCCGTTCCGCCGCAGGAGGTAGGGCAGGTTGTGGCCGGCGTTGGCGAGTTCCAGCCGGCCGGTGGCGACATCCAGGCAGCCCGCGAGCGCGGTGACGAACATCCCCCGCTCATTGTCCCGCGCCACTTCGCGGTTGAGCCGCGCCATGACCTCGTCGAGCGGCAGCCGTAGCGTCGCGATGGCGCGGAACAGCGTCTGCGACATCGCCATCGTCAGCGCCGCGGCCATGCCTTTGCCCGACACGTCGGCGACGATGAACCACAGCCGGTCGCCGTCCATCAGGTACTCGTAGAAGTCGCCGCCGACCTGCCGCGCCGGCTCCTGCCGCGCGGCCACGTCCACGTCGCTGCGCCCGAGCGGCTGGCGCCGCAGCATCCCCATCTGGATGTCGCGTGCCAGGGCCAGTTCGCGATCGACCACCCGCCGCTCGGCCTCCTGTTCGACGAGTGCGATATTGCGTATGCGAAGCGCGGCCGCCGATCCGAGCGAGACCAGAAGTTCCAGGTCCTGCTCGGAGAAACGGCGCGCCGCGACGTTCGAGTACAGGGCGATCATGCCGAGACAGCCCTCGCCGTCGCTCAGCGGGGCGGCGAGAATGCTCCGAACGCCCGACAGGATGACGCTCTCGGCCGAGGCGAACCTCTCGTCCGCCTGCGCGTCCAGCACCAGCGCCGCGGCCCCCTTGGTCGTCACTTCCTCGGCGAGTCGGCGCGACACCAGCAGGGCGCCGGAAGATCGCGACGAACGGCGCTCCGCGGCCCGGTGCAGCTCGCCGTTCGCGCCCTTCAGGAATACCGCCGCATCCTCGGGCTCGAGCACCGCGAAGGCACGGTCGAGGATCAGCTGGAGGAGGTCTTCGCGCGAGACGGGTGCGGCCAGCGCCCGATGCACCTCGTTGAGCAGGCGCAGGCGCGAGGCAGCCCCGACCTCCTCCCCTGCCCTCCCAAGCAGCTCCGAAGCCGGCTTCAGGACCGTGAAGAGCGCCTCGTCAGAGACCGGCGCCGCCATGGTCGCCGGTGCCGGCGGGGCCTCGCCGCCGGCGGACACCATCCGGACGAGGGTATCCCCCACCCGGACGATGTCACCGCCCTTGAGCCTGACCGGTTCGGAGATCGGCTGTCCGTTCAGGCGCGAGCCGTTCCGCGAGTGCAGGTCCTCGACGAACCACGCCCCTTCCTTCGCGAACAGCCTGGCGTGCCGGCGGGACACGCTCGCATCGTCCACGACGATGTCGGCGCCCGCCTTCCGACCGATCACCAGGGACTCTGCGTCGAAGGTCCTCGAGAGCGGGGAGGCACCGGCGACCTCGATGCGCAGTTCGAGTACGGCCACCTCTGTCTTGCCTCTCGGCTACGCGCCCGGCGCGCAGCGCGTGATGGCCAGGTCGCGCGCCCGCTCGATCGAGAAGAGCGGCAGGAAACCGGCCAGTTCGAACACTTGACGCACCGCGTCGCCCAGGGCGCACAGCACGAGCGAGCCGTGACCTTCCCGGATCCGCTTGGCGACGGTCAGGAGCACGCGCAGGCCGACGCTGCTGATGTACGTGACCCCCTCGAAGTCCACGACGAGCTGACACTCCCTCTGATCGAGCGCCGTCGTGAGGGCCTGCTCCAGCGCCTCGCTGGTCGTGCTGTCAAGGCGGCCGACCGGTGCCACGACGAGCACGCGGCCCTGGTGATCCTGGTGAATGTCCATGCCGCTATTCCCTCCCTAGACCCGGCGGATTCGATGGCCGAACATGATAGGTGATGACGAGGTGGTTGCGTCCCCCGCGGCGGGCATACTCCACGCGGTCCATCAGGCGCTTCACCAGGTGGACGCCGAGACCGCCGGGTTGGCGCTCATCGATCGACGAGGTGAGGTCCGGGCCTGGCAGGTTCAGAGGATCGAACTCCGGACCATCGTCGACGATGGTCACCTCGAGGTCGGCGGAGTCGATGACGAAGGACACCTCGATGAGCGGGTCCCTCCCCTGAGAGCCTCCGTGCCGCACGATATTCGACAGGATTTCGTCGAGCGCGACGTGGACCGGCCACGCCGCCTCAGGGTCCATGCCGTGGTCCGCCTGGAACCGGACGAGATCATTTCCTGCGGCGACAACGCCGGCGGGACTGGCGGCCACGAACACGGTGACCCGGGGCGTCGAAGGCATGATCGTCGCCGGAGACGCGGCCATCATACCACCCGGGATTGTGATATATGTACGCTTCCTCACACACCGCGTCGTGCCTTCTCGGCCAACTTTCCGGGAGGCGGCGTGTCATTGACTGTGGACGAGGACGACGACATCGTCTTCGTCGAGCGGTGCCTCGGCGGCGACCCGGCGGCGTTCCGGCCGCTGGTCGAACGGTATCAGCGCGTGCTGTTCACCGTGGCCGCCAGGATGCTCGGCGACGGCGACGAAGCGGCCGATGCCGCGCAGAATGCGTTCGTCCACGCCTACCAGAAGCTCCAGTCGTTCGACCACGGGCACAAGTTCTTCAGCTGGTTGTACCGCATCCTGGTGAACGAGTGCTTGAACGTCCGAAGGTCCCGGCGGTTTCTGGAGCCGCTCGACCCGGGCCTGGCCACGCGGGAGGATCCGTACCGCGACGCCGAGCAGGCAGAGTTGAGGGCGAGCGTGCAGTCGGCGTTGCTGCGGCTGCCGCCGGCCTACCGTGAGGTCGTCGTGCTTCGGCATTACGCCGGCCTGTCTTACCTCGAGATCGCCGAGGCGCTGGGCGTGCCGGAGAAGACCGTGAAGTCGAGACTTTACTCGGCGCGGCAACGGCTTGGCGAGGACCTCCTGGCTTGGAGGAACACATCATGATCGGGCCTTCGGACGAAGAACTCCTGCAGGGCGCGCTGGACGGCACCCTCTCGGCCGAGGAGACCGAGCGCCTGCACACCCGCCTGGCGTCCGATCCGGCCCTGCGCGCCAGGGCCGAGAGCCTGAATCGGCTGGCCAGTCTCGTCAATGCGAGCGGGCAGCTCCAGCCGCCGAAGGAGTTCACGGATCGGGTGATGGCGGCCGTCGCCACGGTCTCGTCCGCCCGCGCCGCCTGGCACCGGCGTCTCGCCTCGGTCGCCGGCGCGATTGGGCACCAACTTTTTCCTGGGTTCGCGCATCATTCCGAGCGGAGCACGGGTCACCCGGAGTTCGTCCGCAAGGCCGGCATGGCCGGAGGAGGTGTGATCGTGGCAAAGAAAGCGCTGTGGGGTATCGCCGGACTCGCGGTCATCGTGATTCTCGGCGTCGTTTCCTTCAACGGCACCCGGTCGGT
>PMKG01000110.1 GCA_003157675.1 Acidobacteriota bacterium | reverse complement strand
GGAGGTGGCATTGGCCTGCGGGTCCAGATCAATCACCAGGACGTGGAGGTCGTTCGCGGCCAGGGATGCGCCGAGATTGATGGCGGTGGTGGTCTTGCCGCACCCGCCCTTCTGGTTGACGACGGCGACGGTTCGCATGGCACGCGCCCCTACGGAAGATCCCCGGGACGACCTGGCCGTCCCGGGGCGCGTCACTCCCGCCGTCCGGCGGACAGATAGGCCTGCGAAAACTGCGCGTAGAACTGCGCGGCGCGCGTGAGGTGCTCGACCGGGCACTGGTCCTCCGGCGTGTGGGCGTACACCTCGTTGGCCGGCCCGAAGCCGACCGTCGGCACGCCGAACATCCCGCACGTCGCCACGCCGTTGGTCGAGAAGGTCCACTTGTCGACGACCGGCTGGCGCCCGAGCGCGCTCGCGGCCGCGGCCACGGCGGCGCGGACGGCCGGCGCCTCCTCCTCCACGACCCAGGTCGGATAGTACTTCTTTGTCGGGTAGGTGAGGCCCGTATACGACGCGCGGGCGTAATCGAGGACGGTCACCCGCGCGCCGGACTGTCGGACGCTTTCGAGCGCTTCGATCTGCGCCACCGCCTTCTCGAGCGTCTCCCCGCGCGTCAGCCGGCGGTCCAGGTGGATCGTGCAACTGTCGGCCACTGCGCAGAGCGACGGCGACGTGGACCGGATCTCGGCGATCGTCACCGACCCCTTGCCGAGGAACCTGTCGGCGTCGGCGGTCAGCCGCTCGTTCAGGCGCTCGATATCGGAGACGATCGGCGCCATCTTGTAGACCGCGTTGACGCCGCGCTCGGGCGCCGACCCATGGCACGACAGCCCCTGGGTCCGGACCTCCATCTCCATCCGGCCGCGATGCCCGCGATAGACGCCGAGGTTGGTGGGCTCGGTGATGACGACGACCTCGGGTGCCAGCACGCCTTCCTTCAGGATGTACTGCCAGCACAACCCGTCGCAGTCCTCCTCCATGACGGTGCCGGTCACCCAGAGCTGCACGCCGTCGAGCAGACCGAGTTCCTTCGCGATGCGCGCGCCGTGCACGGCGGCGGCGATGCCCGCTTCCTGGTCGGACGCGCCGCGGCCGTAGATGACGCCACCGGCAAGGTCGCCGTGGTAGGGGTCGCGCGTCCACGTCGAGGGATCGCCGACGCCCACCGTGTCCAGATGGCCGTCGATCGCGACGACGACCGGGCCGCTCCCCACGCGGCCGAGGACGCTTCCGAGGCCGTCGATCTTCACCTCGTCGAAGCCGACTCTGACCATCTCGGCGGCCACGCGGGTGACGACGTCGCGCTCGCCGGCGCTCTCGGAGGGGATCGCGATCATGTCGCGGAGAAATGTCGTCATCTCGCCGGTGTAGCGCGCGGCGAGGGTGGCAACCGATTCAGCGTGGGACGGCATGGGTTCATCTCTCCATCTTGCGATCGTGCGATCGTGCGATCGTGCGATCGGGCGAAGTGGCGCTTCAGTGATCATGAGATCGCGAGATCGCCAGATCGCCAGATCGATAGATTACTCGATCAACAGAAATGAGAGGCTCCCCGTGATCCCCTCGTACAGGATCGCCATCTCCGCCGCCGGCCTCAAGGATCGCGGACCCTCGAACGACGCACCCGCCGCCTCGAGAACGTTCCACTCGTCGTCGAGCACGACGCGCAGGCCGCCGCCTTCGACAATCCGCGTGCGCCCGGAATTCTCCAGACGAAGCTCGTCGCCGCGCGCGCGCCGCCGGACGATGCGCCCTTCGATCCGAAACGCATTGTCGGTCTCTGCCGAGAACGCCGCGGCATCGAGGAACAGCCTGGGCTTGTCGGCGTAGGGCCGGCCGCGGTGCACGCAGAAGGTCTGGCAGTCATCGCACTCGTTGCAGAAGTCGTCGACGTGGACGATCTGGCGCGGCTGCGAGACGACGAACTCCTCGTAGCCGACGACCGCGATCCGGTCGTCGGCGACGTCGAGGACCGGCAGGCGCCAGCGCACCGGCCGGATCGTGAAGGTGTAGTTCGCGCGGTTCGGGCACACCTCGACGCACTTGTCGCAGACGGTCGTGCACTGCACGCACCGCCAAGCTTCCTCCCGCGCGGCCTCCGCCGAGAGCGTGGCCTCAACCAGGCTGAAGTCGGCGCGTCGGTCGAGGGGCAGCGTCGCGGGCCGGCTCGGCTCGACCCGGCGCGCCCGCGTCTTCTTGAGGGCGAGGATGTCGGCCTCGCTCAGCTCGGGCCTCCGCCATGGCCGCTCGACGAATCCGACGCCAAGATGCTGGCAGATCGATTGGGCGGCCGCCCGCCCGTCGGCGCACGCCGAGATGATGCTGCCCGGCTCGATCACGACGTCGCCGCCGGCAAACACCCCCTCCGGTCCCGCGCACCGCGTCACGTCGTCCACCACGACGCCGCCGCCGCGATGGCGGCTGACGCCGCTGCCGTCGAGGAAGGCGAGCTGCGGCAGTTGACCCACCGCGACGATCACCGTATCCGCCGGGACGACGAACTCCGTGCCGGCGACCGGGAGAGGCGAGCGGCGGCCATCGGGGCCGGGCTCGCCGAGCGTGTTCCTCACGCACCTGACGCCCGTGACGCGGCCGTCGGCGCGGAGGATCTCGACTGGCGAGACCAGCTCCTCGAGCAGGTTGCCTTCCTCGATGGCGCCGTCGAGCTCCTCGGGCGCGGCGGGCATCTCCCGCCGGGTGCGCCGGTAGAGCAGCGTGACCGGTCGGCCGGCGAAGCGGTGCGCGGTGCGGACGGCGTCCATCGCCGTGTCGCCGCCGCCCACGACCACGACACGGCGGCCGACGTCGACCCGCTCCCCCCGCCGCGACCTGTCGAGCAAGTCGAGCGCGGGGATCACGCCCGGCCCCTCCGCCCCGGGCACCCGGAGCGGCGCATCACGCTGGAACCCGGTCGCGAGGTACACGGCGTCGAACCCCTGGCGGAGCAGGTCTTCCGGCGGTCCGTCAATCGCCTCGTTCAAGCGGATCTCGACACCGAGGCCGACGATGCGCGCGATGTCGCGGTCGATGATCGACGAGGGCAGCCGGAACGGAGGCACGACGCGCAGCATGCCGCCGGCGACGTCACGGGCCTCGAAGATCGTGACGGCGACGCCGCTGAGCGCGAGCGACGCCGCGGCCGAGAGTCCCGACGGACCGCTGCCGACGACGGCGATCTTGCGCCCGACCGGCGCGCGCGGGACCGTCAGCCCGTCGGCGCGGCCGTGCTCCTCGACGTACCGCTTGAGCGCGCGAATCGCGACGCTCTCCTCGTAGTCGTTGCGGGTGCAGCGAGTCTGGCACAGCCGCGTGCACACGTAGCCGGTCACGCCGGGCAGCGGGTTGCGGGCCAGGATGGTCTCGAGCGCGCTGTCGCAGTCGCCCTGCGCGATGTGCCACGCGTACTCCGGGACATCCTGTTCGACGGCGCAGGCTTCGACGCACGGCGCCACCACGCAGTCCCACAGGCCGAGCGGGGACGCCACCTTCGGCAGGCCGTGGGGAAACGCGCTCTTCAGGTACCGCGGATGCCGAGCGGCGGCGTCGGCCGCCACGCGCACGCTCGAGAGCCGATCGCGCGAGAACTCGGCGAGCGTCCGTGTCCCGCGCGCCTGCATCGCCGTCACGGCTTCCTCGATCCACTGTCCCATCCGCGCCACGCCGCCCGGCTTCAGCAGGTCGGTGCACCCGGTGACCGGTAGCGCCCCGCAGGCCAGGATGTCGGCGACGTTCACCGCATCGGCCCCGGCCGAGAAGGACACGTGCAGGTCCTCGCCGAACTCGTGCAGCAACCGGTCGTACAGCCGCATGGTGACCGGATAGAGGGCGCGGCCGGACAAGTACATGTCGCCGCCCGGCAGTCGCCCGGCGTGGTTCCGTACGGCGAGCGTGTTGCTCAACTTGACGCCGAACGTGAGACCGCGCGCCGCCGCCACCTGCTTCAGCGACGCGATGAGCTCCACGGCACGGCCGTACTGCAGGTCGTGCGCGAACGTCTCGTCGGTCACCTCGATCTCGCGGAATCCGAGGTCGTCGCGGAGGATCGCCCGCACGGCCTCTGGGCCAAGCAGCGTCGGATTCAGCTTCACCACCGTGTGCAGGCCGCGCTCCTCCAGGCAGTAACGGGCGATCCGCTCGATCTCGTCGGGCCGGCACCCGTGCATGGTCGACAGCGTCACGCTGTTGACGATGGCGGGAGGAAGGTCGACGTCGGCCAGGCCCGGGAAGTCCCGGCGGAGCGTGGCCCGGATCTCCCGGAGCGGTTCGGACGCGTCGGCCAGCGTGTCCATGAACCGCCGTATCCGCTGGTGGCGGATGCCGGCCAGGTCGTAGCCGACGCTCATGTCGAAGATCGCGTCCGGCGCGCCGAAGCCGAGGACGCGCGACAGGACGTGGACGAGCGCCCAGGCCACGACGTACTCGTGGGCCGACTGGTCGAGGGTCAGTTCCTGCGACCACTCGACGTTGTAGCCCTCGTCGGCGACGTCGATGCAGNNACCGTCTTCAGCTCGATGAAGCGGCCGCCGGCCAGCCACGACGCCACGATGTTCTGGCTGAGCTGCGTATGCGGGCCGGCCGACGGCCCGAAGGGGGTCGCGAGCGGCTTGCCGAACAGGCGCGGCACGCCGAGCGGGTGAGCGGGCGTGTAGAAGAGCGCCGCGGGGATGTCGAAGATCGAGCGCTTGGATTCGTATTCGGCCAGCGCGCGCC
>PMKG01000115.1 GCA_003157675.1 Acidobacteriota bacterium | reverse complement strand
GAAGGCCGTTTTGATTTTGCCGGTCGCTTTGATCGTGGCCGGCGCGCTTTGGCTGGTACTTGCGTTGAAAACGAAGCGGGACGCCGCCCGCAATTCTGTTTCCGCGTGAAAAGATTTACTTGGCAATGCGCAACCTGACGGGAAAGGGCAATCGAGCCGGGGTGCAGGCCGTCGCCGTCGCCGTCGCCGAGGGCGATCCAGTCGACCGGTCGCGCCGGGTCGCTCGGCTGGCGGCGGACGGCGAGGGTCGGCGGCTCCCCGACAGATCCGGTGACGTCCCGGCCGACGTAGGCGATGCCGGGGGTCACGGCGCCGCCGGCTCTTCGTCGGCCGCCGAGGCATCAGCGGTGGTGGCGACGGGTTCGTCCACGGATGCGGAGGTGTCGGCCCGTGCCGCGGTGGCAAAGGAGATCAGCCCCTCGGCTTCGAGGTCGCGGGCGGCCTGTACCACTTCGGCCTGGGCCGACTCCATCTCCTCGACCGTCAGCGTGCCGAGGATCGCGCGCAGGTGTCCCTCGAGCGTCTGGAAGATCACGCTCTTGATCTGTTCGGTCGTCATCCCGAGGAACCGCTCGGCGGCGGCCCTGAGTGAGACGTCGTCGCCGGCAATCTTCACGTTCGCGACGGCCTCGACCGTCACAGGCACGCCTTCCTTCGTGTAGGCTCGCTGGATCTTGAGGGGAATCGAGATGATGTTCAGCGAGAGGTATGCGACCTTCTCGACGATCGGGATGAGGAGCGCCGCACCTCCCCGGACGACGCGAAAGCCGACGGTCGACTTCACACCCTTCTCGTCGACCAGCGTGTGCTTGCGGCCGTAGAAGATCGCGACCTCGGATGGCGGAACCTTGATGTAGTTCCGCGCGTACAGCGCCATCGCGGCGAAGATGACGACCAGGAGCAGCATCAGGGCCATCGCCACGATGAAGGCCCCCAGGCTGGCCTGAATGAGGTTCATGACACTGGACATCGCTGATTCCTCCTCCTACAACCGCTCGACCACGACGTAGTCTCCACGGAGCTCGCAGATCACGACCGACGTGCCCTGGGGAATGGCCTTCCCGTCGCGCGACCGGGCGATGTGCATCGACCTCTCGCCGGCGGCCGAGATCGAGATCTGGCCGAGGTGGCCTTCGGGGATCGCAATCGCGACCTCGGCGGTCATGCCCATGAGGCTCGTCATCTTCACCTCGCTCGAGGCCTGCTGCGAGTAGAGGATCTCGGCGAACTTGAAGACGATCGACGCGAGCACGATGCCGGACAAGATCCCGAACGCCGACGACGCGGGGAAACCGAATTCGAGGTACCTGCCGATCGTCCCTCCGAATCCGAACGCCGCGATGAACGACGCGATAATCCGAGAGCTGAAGATCGACGGCCCGCCTTCGCCGTCCGCGGCGTGGGAGACGTCGTGGCCGCCGCCCATCTCCCCGACATGGAGATCGTGGCCGCCGCCGAAGAACAGCATCACGAGGAGGAAGAGCAGTCCGAAAGCCCCGATGGCGGCGAAGATCAGCATGGTGGCGTGTCCTCCGGGTCCCGGCGAATGTTCGCGCTGATTATCCCTTCGGCTGCCGCCGAGTCAAGAGAAAGCGGGGGCAGGCGGATCGTGCGGATTCGACGGTATGCGCGGTCAGGTCCGTCTAGTCCCTCCCTCGTGCCGTGCGCCCCCACCGGTCTCCACGCTCCTTCACGTAATGCGCCAGCACATAGGGCCACGGAATGACGATGGGACAGAGGACGACGCCCATCAGGCAGGCCTTGACCGTCTCCATCGTGTCAGCGTCCAGCTGGTGCGCGGACCACAGCGGGAGCGCAATGGCCACCAGCCATATCGCCTTCTAGAACAACTCGAACAGCAGCAACGGCAACATCCGCAGCGGATATCGAACCCCCAGCGCCATCAGTGCCGTCATGGCCGCCAGCATGCTGCAGGCCACGCCATGCATCAGTTCCCAGGACGCATGGTGGAACATGAGCGGCCAGATCTGGGATCCCATCCCGACGCAGATGAGCAGGTACAAGGCTCTCATGAGATACAGACGGAACGTTGACACCTCGGTCATGGCCGCTCCAGGTTGTGAGGACGATCTCTTCCACCCGGGAAGAAAAACCACGCGCATCGGCGGGAGTGTCCTGCGCCGTGGCGCGTGCGACCAGCGGAACGCTCGGCGAACGCGACTGGCACGGCTGTCAGCCGGCCAGTCCCGGCCGCCAGCGCAGCCCCAGGCCGAGAATGCGCTGGAGCAGCGCTTCGTACGAGACGCCGGCGTGCTCGGCCGCCTCGGCGAAGTCTTCCCCGTACGCCAGTTGCGGATTGGGATTGGCCTCGAGCACGTACACCCGGCCGTCGGCCGCGAGCCTCAGGTCGATCCGCGCATAGCCGCTCAGATCGAGCGTGCGGAAGACGCGCTTCGAGAGGTGCTGGACCCGTCGGGTCACGTCGGCCGGCAGATCGGCCGGTCCGGTCATGATGCCGTACTTCTCACGGTAGGCTTCGTTCCACTTTACGCGCTCGCTCGCGATGCGGTACGCGCGATCCGGCATCTGGGCGAAGTTCATCTCCCACACCGGAAACACGCGGAGCCGCTCGTTCCCCAGCACGCCCACGTAGAGCTCGCGGCCGTCGATGTAGCGCTCGACGATGGCGTCGGTGCCGATGCTCTGGTGGACGAACGTGACGCGTTCGCGCAGCGCGGCCTCGTCTTCGACAATCGACGCCTGCGAGATGCCGATGGACGCCTCCTGCGTGAGCGACTTGACGATCAGCGGGAAGGGCAGCCGCTTCTTGATCCGGGGCACCCGGCCCATCCGGACGACGGCGAACTCCGGGGCCGGGATGCGGTGATAGGCGAGCAGCGTGCCGGCGAGGGCCTTGTCGCGCGACAGCATCAGGCCGCGCGGGTTGCAGCCCGTATACGGCGTCTTCATCAATTCCAGGTAGCTGACCACGTGCTGATCGAAGACGCCGATCTCGGCGAAGCTCTCCATCAGGTTGAAGATGATCTGGGGGGCAACGTCCACGATGGCCTGCCGAATGACGCCAAGGTCGTCCTTGACCCCGACCTTCCGCACCTGGTGCCCCATGTCCTCGAGGTGGGACACGACGTCGAACTCCATCTTCCAGCGCGCCTGGATCACGTCGACGCCGTGCGTGTCGTCGGGCGGCACCAGGTAGTCGTGCAACAGCGCGAGGACTCTCAGCGCCTTCATAGGGCCAGCCTGTGCCTGCGGCCGTGCAGGGCATTGACCGTCTGCGCCGTCAGCAACGCCGTGAAATCCACCTGCGCGAGATCTTCAGGGCCTGCGAGGCGCAGCCCGAGTTCCTGGCTGCGCTGGATGATGTCCTCGATCATCTGATCGATGGCGTACTGCTTCTCGCCCGTGAAGCGGGCGACGCGCTGCCTGACCTGCTTGCGGATCCGCGCGAGAAATGCCGCGGCCGTGACGTGCGACGCGAACTCGGGCTTGTCTGAAAACAGCCGCCTCAGGTCCCGGTCATAGAAGTTCGGGTAGGCGACGCCGTACTTCGTGCGCTTGCGCTGGTAGTGCGTGCGCAGCGTCCGCCGGATCCGCGGGAGCGGGTCCACGGGCTTGCCCGCTCCACCGACCGGATCGCGCGGGCCGATCTCGGACATCAGGAGGTCCATGTACTCGAGTTTTCGGAGCGCCGGCCAGCCCGCGTAACGCGCGCGCCACTGGGAATCCGGGGTCAGCCAGACGGCGAACGTCTCGGCGAAGTCCTCGTCGGGGTGTTTCTGGGCGTAGTGGTACATGCCGGCGCGGTGCAGATAGCGGACGTAGTCCCGGCTCCATGGATTTGGATTGTAGACGTCTCGGTAGGGACGCCTGAACTCGCCGAAGGTTTGCGCCCAGTCCTTGCGCTTCCACAGCTCGAACGCGTAGTTGATGGCGTGCCCGGTCTCGTGGCGCAGGTACATCAGGAC
>PMKG01000361.1:5135-8828 GCA_003157675.1 Acidobacteriota bacterium | reverse complement strand
TAGACGATGACGCCGTAGGTCTCGCGCAGCACCGGCTCGAGCTGCGGCAGATCGTAGGTCACCTCCACGCGTCCGTGCCGGCGGGCGATGTAGTCGTCCACCATGCCGCCGCGGAGCGGGCCCGGCCGGTAGAGCGCGTTGAGCGCGATCAGGTCCTCGAGCCGCTGCGGCTTCGCCTTGCGCAGGATCTCCCGCATGCCGCTGCTCTCGAACTGGAACACGCCGAGCGTCCGACCCTCGGCGAACAGCTCGTACGTCTTCGGATCGCCTTCCGGCAGCGCGGCCAGGTCGATCTCCACGCCGGTCGTCCGCTTGATCTCCGTCACCGCGTCGTCGAGCAGCGTCAACGTGCTCAAGCCGAGGAAATCCATCTTGAGCAGGCCGATCCGCTCGATCTCCTTCATGCCCCACTGCGTGGTGATCTCGTCGTGGGATCCCTTGTGCAGCGGCGCGTACTCGGTGATCGGCCGCGGGGCGATCACGACGCCGGCCGCGTGCACCGACGCGTGGCGCGAGAGGCCCTCGAGACGCCGGGCCACCTCGAGCAGGTCCTTCACGCGCGGGTCGGCGGCCTCGAGATCCCTCAGGGCGGGGTTCTCGGCGAGCGCCTTGTCGAGCGTCATGTCGAGCNNCCGAACGTGATGATCTGCGCCACGTTCTCGCGGCCGTACTTGCGCGTGACGTACTCGATGACCTCGCCCCGGCGCCGCTCGCAGAAGTCGATGTCGATATCCGGCATCGAGACGCGCTCGGGGTTGAGGAACCGTTCGAAGATGAGGTCGAAGTGCAGCGGGTCGACGTCGGTGATGTTCAGGCAGTAGGCCACCACGGAGCCGGCGGCCGAGCCGCGGCCGGGGCCGACCGGGATGCCATGCTCGCGCGCGTAGCGGATGAAGTCCCAGACGATCAGGAAGTACCCGGCGTACTTCATCTGGGTGATCACCGCGATCTCGTAGGTGACGCGCTGGCGGTATTCCTCGAACGTGTGGCGGAGCCCGCCGGCGGCGTCGAGCGCCTCGAGCCGCGGCCGGCGGCGGTCGAATCCCTCCCAGACCATGCGCTCGAAGTACTCCTCGAGCGTGGACCCGGCGGGCACGTCGAAATTCGGCAGCTGGTTGTCGGTCTCGCCGAAATCGACGTTGCAACGGTCGGCGATGAGCACCGTGTTGGCCATCGCGCCCGGCACGTCGCCGAACAGCTGCGCCATCTCGTCGGGCGACTTCAGGTAGAACTGGTCGCCGTGGTAGCGCATCCGCTCAGTGTCCTGGACCGTCTTGCCCGTGCCGATGCAGAGCAGGATGTCGTGGGCCCTGAAGTCCTCGCGCGTGAGGTAGTGCACGTCGTTGGTGCACACGAGCGGCAGGTCGAGCGTTCGGGCGACCCGGCGCAGCCCGGCGTTGACGATCTTCTGCTCGGGGATCCCCTGGTCCTGCATCTCGAGGAAGAAATTGCCCGGCCCGAGAATGTCGCGATACTCCGCCGCGGCGGCGACCGCCCTTGCTTCCTGGTCCCCGCGCAGGTGAACGGGGATCTCCCCCTTCAGGCAGCTGCTGAGGCCGATCAGGCCGCGCGAGTGCTGCGCCAGCAGCTCCTTGTCGATCCGGGGCCGGTAGTAGAACCCCTCGGTGTAGGCGGCGGAGACCAGCTGGATGAGGTTGCGGTACCCCTCCATCGTCTCGGCGAGCAGGACGAGATGGTTGTTGCTTTCACCCGGCGAGCCCTTCCTCGTGAACCGGCTGCCGGTCGCCACGTAGGTCTCGCAGCCGAGAATCGGCTTGATCCCCTTCTTGCGGGCCTTGTCGTGAAAGACCACCGACGAGAACAGGTTGCCGTGCTCGGTGACGGCGAGCGCGCCGATCTTCTGGCGCGACGCGTGCTCGATGAGCTCACCCACCCTGCACGCGCCGTCGAGGAGCGAGTACTCGGTGTGGAGATGCAGATGTATGAACTCGGCCATCGAGATGGTGTCTCGCCTAATCCTGGGGACGGGGAGTCGTGCCTGACGGTATTATACCGGCGTGAAGTTGGCCCGGCATCTCCGACGTCTTTCGGGCGCGATCGCGGTCCTCGCGCTGATTGCCGGGCCGGCCCCCGGCGCCCCGCAGCAGCCGCCGTCGATCGCACGCCCGACCGGTGGTTTGCCCGCGGCCGCCGGACGGCCGACCAACGCGAAGATCGAAGCCCGCAAGGCGCCGCCGCTCCTCCTCGCGCCCTCCTGGACCATCGACCTGCCGTCTCCCCCGTTTCCCGGCGCCGCCGTCGACGGCACCCGGGGCTACGTCGTCCTCCGCTCGTCCACACTGGTCGCGGTGGCGCTCGAAAGCGGCGTCGTCTTGTGGAGCGTGCCGACCGACCCGGTCGTCGCCCCGCCGGTGGCCGGCGACGGCCTGGTGATCCTGGCGCACGCCCGGGAGATCGAGGCGGTCGAGCGGGACGGCGGGCCACGCAGGTGGCGCGTCGACGCCGACGCCCCCGTGTCCGCGCCGCTGGTCTGGACGCCGGGCGGCCTGGTCGTCCCGACCGAACGCGGGGTCACCATGCTCCGTCCGGCGACCGGTGAGGTCATCTGGGCGCGCGCGTTCGACGCGCCGCCGCGGATCCAGCCGGCCGCGGACCGCGAGCGCATTTATGTGGCGCTCGACGACGGCCGCGTGGCGGCGCTGGCCGCGAGGACCGGCCGCACGGCCTGGGAAACGCGGCTGCCCTCGCCGGCCACGATGATCGACGCCTCCGACGGCCGGGTCTTCGTCGGCGGCGCCGACAAGTTCCTGTCCTGTTTCTCCGCGGATCGCGGGAAGAGGAAGTGGCGATGGCGCACCGGCGCCGCACCCGTGGGCCGCGTGGCCACCGATCGGCACCACGTGTACTTCGTCGCGATCGACAACGTGCTGCGGGCGCTCGATTGCGGCCACGGCCAGCAGGCGTGGAAGGCGACGCTGGCTCACCGGCCGACGGGCGGCGTCTTCCTGGCCGCGCGACTGCTGTGGGTGCCCGGGATCGCGGCTGAAGTCGCCGCCTATCAGACGATCGACGGCAGTGCGATCGCGGTCTCGCCGCTGGCGGGCGACCCGGCCGCCCCGCCGCAACTGCGCTTCTCCCCCTCCGGTTCGTTCGAGGGCGCGTTCGTCGTCAGCGGTGACGGGCAGGCGCAATGGCTCGTGCCCGGGCCACCCCCGCTGCCGGCGAAGCCGGTCCCGGGCCTGCCGATGGGGCTCCCGGAGATCAAGGGCGCGTTGTCGAAGGGTCAGCCGATCGTCGGCGCCGGGNNGATCGCCGCCGGCTCCGGCAGCGAGAACGACAGTCGGATCGTGTGGTCGCCGCTGCCATCGACGAAGAACGCGCTGCCGGCCACGTAGATGACCTTCCGCTCGATCGCGCGCGGCAGCATCTCCTCGCCGCCGAGCTGCGGCGGCAGCGTCACCCACAGGAAAAAGCCGCCCTTCGGCTCCGGCCACGACACCAGGCCGCCGAGCTGCTTCCGGAGCTCGGTCTGCATCACGGTGCGCTTGTCCTGGTAGAACTTCCTCAGCGCGGGCAACCGCCCCTCCAGCACGCCCCGCCGGTGAGCCTCGAAGATTACGTGCTGATCGAGCGCCGGGGTCATCAGATCCTGCGTCTGCTTGAACGAATCGAGCTTGTCGATGATCGGCTCCGGGGCGGCGATCCACGCGACGCGGAAGCCGGGCGCCAGCG
>PMKG01000361.1:0-5114 GCA_003157675.1 Acidobacteriota bacterium | reverse complement strand
TAGAGCGCGCCGTACGGGTCGTCCTCGACGATGAGCAGATCGACCCGGGCGGCCCACTCGAGCAGGGCCTTGCGCTTGGCGAGCGAGAGCAGGAGCCCCGTGGGGTTCTGGAAATTCGGGACGACGTAGAGGAACCGGACCGTCCGGCCCGCGGCCCGCTCCCGCGCGACGACGCGATCGAGATCCTCGAGGTCGATCCCGTCGGCTTGCTGTCTGACACCGACGAGCGAGGCGCCGGCGTTGCGCCACGCGCTGATCGCGCCGGTGTATGCCGGCAGCTCCACCAGGACGACGTCGTCCGGGTCGAGCAGCGTCCTGCCCACCAGGTCAATGCCCTGCTGCGAACCCGTCGTGATCATCACCTGGTCGACCCCCGCGGCGATGGCGCGGCCCGCGAGGATTTCGACGCAGGCTTCGACCAGCGGCCGATGCCCTCGCGTCGGCCCGTATTGGAGCACCGAGCTCTCGCGGCTGGTCAGAAGCGCCGCCGCGATGTCGCGGAACTCGTCCCAGGCGTACACCACGGGGTCCGGGTAGCCCGGAGCGAAGGAAATCATATCGGGCACGCGAACCGCCATCACCCCCATCTTGCGGATCGCGGAACCCCGGGACTTCAAGGCGGCCGTCGAGAAGAACTGGTCGTAGTTGATCATGACGTGGTTCACCGGGAAGACATGACGCCCGCGGCCGTCGCGCCCGGTTGCGCGAAGCCGCGGTACAGGGACAGGTAGGCCGAGAGCGCCGTCAGGCCGACGTATTGGAAGACGAGGTTGCGGAGCAGCCAGGCGACGAGTTGCAGCGGGAGCACGATGACGCCGGCCACCGGCACGTAGGCAATCAAGTAGAACCCCCACGTCGCCACCACCGACAGCAGCGTCGCCAGCAGCAGCAGCAGCACCGTGACGCCAAAGACCCGCGACAGCTTGGAGAACTCACGTCGCACGAAGCGCGTCACGCCGCGCAGCCCCACGCCGACGCCGCAGTCGTCGACGGCCACGACCAGTTGCGCGACCAGGTAGAGCACGTTGATGATAGTCACCAGCGCGACGAAAAGTACGATGCCGAGCGCCGCGACGGAACCGAGCAGCAGCGGGCGATCACCTCCCAGCCGGTAGAGGCCGAACGCGATGAACAGGCAGAGCGCCGCCGCCAGGACGTACACGACGCCGAGCAGGATGCCGAGCAGCAGGTAGCGACGGAACAGCCGGGCCGAGCCGTCGGTGAACGTCTCGATCGAGAACGCCATCGCCTTGCGGAAGCCGGCGGCCCTGAGCGGGGGCCGCTCGATCGGCCCCGCCCCGCCGTCCGCGGCCGCGATGACCGACACGGTGCCGCCCTTGACGACGAACATCAGCAGCACGCCGCCGGCCAGGACGAGGAGGAACCCGATGAGGTAGGACGTCAGCGCGAGCGGCTTGGCCATCAGCGTGCCGCCGATGCCGAACAGCATCTCCCGCAGGCTGCCCGTGAGGACGTCCCGCAGGTCGCGGCCGAGCAGCATCGTGACGAGGAACCCTCCGCCGACGACGGGCACGAGCAGCAGCAGCTTGAACGTGGTGTCGGCCACCGACTGGATGACCACCACCTGCCAGTTGGCGGCGGCGACGAGCGCCCCACGCTTGAGTGCCGTCCGTGCTTTCCCGGGATGCTTCATGAGCGGGGATTGAGTCCGAACTGGCGCTGCGGCGCTCGCGCCGCTTCTGGCCGGGCCGCTCGCCCACTATAACACCGAAGCCGCCCCTTTTCCCGGCCCGGAGACTGACGTATCCTGTCGACAACACATGCGCGTCGATCCGCGGCTGCGGCCCTTCGTCCGGATCTCGCTCGTCGGCGTCGCCTGCTCGCTCCTGGTCGGCCTGGGCGGGCGGGTGGTCGAGCGGCAGCGGCTCGGTCCCGACCGCGAGTCCGCCTACGCGAAGGTCGAGCAGGAGGTCAGGTCCGAGTTCGACCGGATGGCGGTGACCCTGGCCGACATGGCCCGGGAGGAAGCGAGCGCCGCCGGCCCGATCCTGCGGCAGGCGGCCGACGACCGCGATCTGCGTCCGCTGTTTGCGAACGCGGCCGCCCTGGTCTCCCGGGACCCGTCCCAGCAATTGGCGCTCACCGTGTACGACACCAGCGGCGCGCCGCTCGCCTGGGCTGGCCGGCCGCTGGATCTGACCGTGATGCCGCGCCTGGCGGCGGCGGGCGTCGGCCGCGCCGGCGCCGCGGCCCCGCTGTTCGTCGCGCCGGGGCCCCTCGGGTTCCGGCTCGTGCGCGTGGAGGCGGTCATGGCGCCAGCCACCCGCAACCCGGTCCTCGTGGGCGCGGTGGCGGCCGAGCACATCTTCCCCGAGCGCGCCGAGCCCGGGGTCGCTTCGAGCGAGCAGTTCAGCATCGACACCGCCCTCGCGCCGGTGGTCCTCAAGACGCCGTTCGAGGGGGCCGGCGACCGTCCGAGCCCGTACAGCTTCGTGGTCACCTCTCCGACGGGCGAGACGCTCGTGGAGGCTCACGTCGATCCTGCCTCGCTCGACCAGGCTCGCCGCGCGCACCGTGCGGTCGTCTCCTCCCTGATGGTCGCGGTGCTGGCCCTGACGCTCCTGCTGCTGGTCGGTCCGTGCCTCGACCTGCGGCAACTGGCGCGAACGACTGCGCCTTACCTGTCGGCGACAGCAGCGGCCGCGGGGCTGGTCGTCGCCTCCCGGTGGCTGCTCGCGATTGCGCTGCCTCCGGGCCGCGCCCCGGTCTTGTCGCCCGACTTCTACTATTGGCCGACGCTGGGCCCGCTGGCCAGGCATCCGGCGGATTTCCTGCTGTCCGGCCTGGCCGCGCTCGCGCTCGTCACACTGCTCGCCGGCCCGATCGAGCGGCGCCGGCAGATGGTCCACGGGTCGCGCCACGACCCGCTGGCCGGCGTCGGGCCGGCGGCGCTGTTCGTCCTCGTGCAGACGGCGGGCGGAGCCCTCCTGGCCCTCGTCGTGATCGGCTACGAGCGGTTCCTCCGCGAGACGTTCCTTCGCGCGACGGTGGATATCCTGCGGTTCTCTCCTCACCCGTGGGAAACCGAGCGCATGGCGATGGCGCTCGGCCTGGTCTGTTTCCACGCCGCGTTCGCCTGGGCGCTGGTCCTCGCCTTGAGGCTGCTGCTGGCCCGGTGGCGTTTCCGCCGGAGCGACCTCCGCGTCGCCGCACTGGTGCTGCTGACCTGGGTCGTACCGGTCGGCCTCGTCTGGACGCTGGCCTGGCGCGGGGCGCTCGCCGACCTCCCCCGCCGGGAGGCGCTTCTCATCATCGGCGCCGTGGTGGCGGCCGCTTACCTGGGTCCAAGGGAACTCGGCCGGCTGCGCCATGCCTCCCAGGGCTACCGGCTGATCGTGGCGCTGCTCGCGCTGCTGGCGCCGGTCGTCGTGATGTATCCGTCGCTCGTGTTCTTCCAGGAAGGCGCCGAACACCGGATCGTCGAGTCCGAGTTCGCCCAGGAAGTGCTCGACCAACGCGTCTACCTGCAGGAGCGCCTGCACGCCGCGCAGGCGGAGATCGACGGCCGCGAGGCGGCGCTCGAGTCCTACGTGTCGGTACCGGCCCCGCCGCCGGGTTCGCCGGTGCGCACCGACAGCGCGTTCCTCATGTGGCAGGGCACCGCGCTGTGGCGGTACCGCGTGTCGTCCGCCATCGAGCTCTACAACAGCGCCGAGACGCTGGTCAGCCGATTCGCGCTCAACCTGCCCGAGGAGACGATCGGCCAGAAGTGGCACGAGGAGGACTGCAGCTGGCGGATCTTCGGCGAGGTGAGCCCGTTCGGCTCGCACGAACGGCAGTTGCTGCACGCCGGGCGCAATATCTGCACTCCCGCCGGCCGCCTCGGCACGATCGTCATCCACGTCATCCTCGACTACAGTTCGTTGTCGTTCCTGTCGACGCAGAACCCCTACCAGCAGATGCTGCGCGGGCAGTCGGTGAGCCGCCGCGACCAGATCCACGGGCAGGACGTCAACTTCGTCGTGTACGGATGGAGCCGCACGCCGCTCTACGTGTCTGGCGACTCGGCCTGGCCGATCGACGACGCGCTCTTCAACCGAATCGAGGCGTCCCGCCGCTCCTTCTGGACGCGCCTGAGGCTGAGCGGGACCGATTACCACGTGTTCTTCGAGAACGACCGATCGGGCATCTACGCCCTCGGGTACCCGACGGTGTCGCTGACCGGTCACTTCATCAACCTCGCCGAGCTGACCGTGCTCGTCGGCTTCGGCTACCTCCTGCTGCTGCTCGGAGCGGTCGCCTTCCGGGCAGCCGGCGTGCGCCGGATCCGGTCCGGCCGGGCGCTGCTGCGGGAGATCCGGGAGAGCTTCTATCGCAAGCTCTTCCTCGCCTTCGTGGCGGCGTCGGTCATCCCGGTGGTCACGCTCGCCGTGGTGACGCGGGTCTACATCGCCGAACGCCTGCGCGGCGACGTCGAGTCGGCGGCCCATAAGACGACCACCATCGCGCGGCAGATCATCGAGGACTACCGCGTCCAGTCGAGCGCGCGGTTGAGCGACGACGCGATGGTCGGCCTCAGCCGGGTGATCGGACAGGACGTCAACATCTTCAACGGGGCGCGCCTCCAGGCCACCAGCGAGCGCGACCTGTTCGCCTCCGGCCTCCTCCCGGCACGAACGCCCGCCGACGTCTACCGGGCGATCGTCCTCGACCGGATGCCGAGCGTCATCACCGAGGAGCAGGCGGCGGGCTTCTCGTACATGCTGGCCGCGGCGCCGCTTCGCGTGGCGGACCCCGACTCGGTGCTCACCATCCCACTGACGCTCCGACAGCGGGAGATCGAGCGGGAGATCGACAACCTCGACCGGCGCATCGTGCTCGCCGCGATGCTGTTCATCCTGGTGGGTGCGGCGATCGGCTGGGCCGTCGCCCGTGCGTGGCGGTCACCGCTCCGGCTGTGGCCGACGACGGCCATCGTCTGGGCGTCCACCTGGGGCGCGGGAATGGCGTTGCGCGGGGCGACCGGCGGCGGTCTGGCGCCGTCGTTCCTGCTCGTCGCGGCCCTCGTGCTCGGCGCGCTGCTCGTCGCCTGGCGTCTGCTCACCCGGATGTTCCAGCAGGCCGGGGAGCTCTACCAGGACTGAGCCCGGCCG
>PMKG01000394.1 GCA_003157675.1 Acidobacteriota bacterium | reverse complement strand
AAGAAGGACGAAGTGAAGAAGGACGACGCCAAGAAGGACGAGGCGAAGAAGGACGCGGTCCCGGTCGTGACCGTCGACTTCGACGGCATCCTCACCCGAATCGGCGTCGTCCCGACCAGGCCCGGCAACTACCGTGCGCTGCGGTCGGTCGGCGGCCGCCTCTACTACGCCCGCGCCGGGCAGCGTGAACCGGCCGCGACCTACGTGTACGATTTCGAGAAACAGGCCGAGACGCAGCTCGCGATCGGCGTCTCGTTCGAGATCTCGGCCGACGGCAAGAAGATGATCGTGCCCGCGGGCGGCCGCTACGCCATCATCGACACGCCGACGTCGAAGTTCGAGGTGAAAGACTACCTCGACCTCGGCGACCTCAAGGTGACCGTTGACCGCCACGCCGAGTGGAAGCAGATGTTCGACGAGTCGTGGCGGCAGATGCGCGACTTCTTCTTCGCGCCCAACATGAACGGCGTCGACTGGCCGGCCGCGCGGGCCAAGTACGCGCCGCTCGTCGAGCACGTCAACCACCGCGCCGACCTCACGTACGTCATCGGCGAGATGATCGGCGAGATCAACTCAGGCCACACCTACGTCGGCGGTGGCGATCTGCCGAAGGTGACGCGGATCCAGATGGGACTGCTCGGCGCGCGTCTCGAGCGCGACCAGGCGACGAAGTACTTCCGGATCGCGAAGATCCTGAAGGGCCAGAACTGGGATCCGGCGCTGCGCTCGCCGCTCACCGAGATTGGCGTCAACGTGAAGGAAGGCGAGTTCATCCTCGCGGTTGACGGCCGGTCCACGGCCGAGTTGACCGACATCTGGGAGGCGCTCGTCGACAAGGCCGGCAAGCAGGTGACGCTGAAGGTCAACGGCACGGCCGCCGCGCAGGGCGCGCGCGACGTGGTCGTCATCCCGACCGACGACGAGCACCCGCTCTACTACTTCAACTGGGTGGAAGAGAACCTCGCCAAGGTGACGAAAGCCACCGGGAGCCGCGTCGGCTACGTGCACATCCCCGACATGGGCGTGCCCGGCCTCAACGAGTTCGCCAAGTACTTCTACCCGCAGACGGGCAAGGAGGCGCTCATCGTCGACGTGCGCAGCAACGGCGGCGGCAACGTGTCGCCGATGATCATCGAGCGGCTGCGCCGCGAGATGGTGCTGGTGGACATCGCGCGCAACGGCACGCCGCAGACCAATCCGGGCGCGATGATCGTCGGGCCGAAGGTGCTGCTGGCCGACGAATTCTCGGCCTCGGACGGCGACCTGGTCACCTGGCGGTTCAAGACGCACAAGATCGGACCGGTGATCGGCAAACGCACGTGGGGAGGCGTCGTCGGCATCGCCGGCACGCTGCCGTTCCTCGACGGCGGGTTCCTCAACAAGCCGGAGTTCTCGCGCTACGACGTGGCGGGCAAGGCGTGGGTCATCGAGGGCGTCGGCGTCGAGCCGGACATCTACGTCGACAACGACCCGGCGAAGGAATACGCGGGCGAGGACCAGCAGCTCGAGAAGGCCATCTCGGTAATCATGGACATGCTGAAGAAGCAGCCAGGGACGCTGCCGCCGTCGCCGCCGTACCCGGTCAAGCGCGGGGGGAGCGCACCGATCAAGAAGTAGGGTTGGGGATCAAGTCGCCACCAGTCACTTTTTCGCAAGCTCGTACCCCCGTTTCCTCAGCTCGGGTACGAGCTTGCGGAGCGCCTCGAGCGTTGAGGGCGCGTTCGGCCCGCCCAGGTGGAAGATCACGGTCCCGCCCGGGGCCGTCCGCTTCAGCACCTGCCGTACGATCGCGTCGACATTCCGGTTGAACGGATCGCCCGAGACGATCGTCGGCGTATCGACCGTCAGGCCGGCTTCCTTCACCAGCTCGTCGTCGTGCCGGTCGTGGCATAGGCCCGGGTAGCGGAAGAGCCGCGGCGGCTTCCCCGTCAGCCGGGTGATCGCGTCGCGAGCCCGCAAGATGTCCGCGCGCTTTTCCGCGTCGGTTCGAAGCGCGGGCAGACCGTAGCAGTGCCTGGTGAAGGCGGCATGGCTGTAGCCGTGCTCGCCCACGACGAAGAGCGGGTCGCGCGCGAGGCCCGCAACCAGCTCCGGATTGGCCTCGGCGAACAGGCCGGTGACGAAGATGGCGGCCGGCACGCGGTCCTCCCGCAGGAAGTCGACGATGGCCGGGTCGTACCAGGACGCGACCGCGCCGCTCTTCTGGCGCTTCAGCATGCCCGGCGTCATGTCGGCGTCGAACGTCAGGTAGAGCGTCTTCGGCGGCATGGCTGGGCCTGCGGCCGCCGCGGCGACCGCAGCCAGAGCCGCCAGCACGGCCGCCCTCGCGGTACGGATCATCGGCCATCTCATCTGCCACACCGTATCACGGCAAGGTAAAATCGTCGCATGCCCGTCCTCGAACTCCCCGGCGGCGCCGCGCTCTCCAGGTTCCGGCTCGACAAGCTGAACGCCAGGATCCGGGACGTCGACGCTCGGGCCGAGGTCCGCTCGACGAGGCACTGGCACTTCGTCGAGGTCGCGCGCGAGCCTGATGCGCGCGAACGCGAGGTGCTCGACCGCCTGCTGACCTACGGCCCGCCCGCCGAAGACGAGGGCGCCGGGACGGTTCCAGTCCTGGTCACGCCGCGGCTCGGCACAATCTCGCCCTGGTCGTCGAAGGCCACCGACATCGCGCGGTTGTGCAATCTCGACTTCGTCCGCCGGATCGAGCGCGGCACGATGTTCCGCCTGTCCGGGACCGACCCCGCCGCGCTCCTGCCGCTGCTGCACGATCGGATGACCGAAACCGTGCTGCCCTCGATCGGCTCGGCCGCCGAACTCTTCCGCCACGTCGCGCCGAAGCCGATGACGGACATCGACGTGCTCGGCGGGGGCGCTGACGCGATTGCCGAGGCCAACCTCCGCTTCGGCCTCGCGCTGGCGCCCGACGAGATCGAGTACCTCGTCTCGTACTTCCTCCGCGCCGGCCGCAACCCGACCGACGTCGAGCTGACGATGTTCGCGCAGGCGAACTCGGAGCACTGCCGGCACAAGATCTTCAACGCGTCGTGGGTCATCGATGGCCGGCCCGAGGCCGAGTCGCTGTTCGGCATGATCCGCCAGACGCACCAGGCGAACCCGCAGGGCACCGTCTCGGCGTACTCCGACAACGCCGCGGTCATGGAGGGACGCCTCGCCAGGCGGTATTTCGCCGACCCGGTGAGCCGGCGCTACGCCTATCACGGCGGCCTCACGCACACCCTGATGAAGGTGGAGACGCACAACCACCCGACGGCCATCTCGCCCTTTCCCGGTGCGGCGACGGGATCGGGCGGTGAGATCCGCGACGAGGGGGCGACGGGCCGCGGCTCGGCGCCGAAGGCGGGCCTGTGCGGGTTCTCGGTGTCGAACCTCCGGATTCCCGGGTTCGTCCGCCCGTGGGAACGCCCGGAATCGAAGCCGGAGCGGATCGCGTCGCCACTCGCCATCATGATCGAAGGACCCGTCGGCGCCGCCTCGTTCAACAACGAGTTCGGGCGGCCGAACCTCGCCGGCTACTTCCGCGCCTACGAGCAGCCGGTGGACGGCATCGTCCGCGGCTACCACAAGCCGATCATGCTGGCCGGCGGCCTGGGCAACATCGCGGCCGAGCATGCCCACAAGGGCGACGTGCCGGCCGGGTCGCTGCTCATCCAGATCGGCGGGCCGGCCATGCTCATCGGCATGGGCGGCGGGTCCGCGTCGTCGATGACGACCGGGTCGAACACCGCCGACCTCGACTTCGACTCCGTGCAGCGGGGCAACGCCGAGATCGAGCGCCGCGCCCAGGAGGTGATCGACCGCTGCTCGGCGCTCGGCCCCGCGAACCCGATCCTCTCGATCCACGACGTGGGGGCGGGCGGGTTGTCGAACGCGCTGCCCGAGATCGTCCACGGCGCGGGCCGCGGCGGGCGCATCGACCTGCGCGCCGCGCCGAACGAGGAGCCCGGCATGACGCCGCGCGAGGTCTGGTGCAACGAGGCGCAGGAGCGGTACGTCCTCGCCATCTCCCCGGACTCGCTTGACCTGTTCCGCCAGATCTGCGATCGCGAGCGCTGCCCCTTCGCCGTGGTAGGTCTTGCGACCGAGGCCCGCCACCTCGAGGTGCGCGACCAGTTGTTCGGCAACAAGCCGGTGGACATGGACCTGCCGGCGCTGCTCGGCAAGCCGCCGCGGATGACGCGCGCCGTCTCGCGGGTGCGCGGCGAGTTCCCGCCGTTCCCGCTCGCCGGCCTCGATCTCGGCGAGGCGGTCGAGCGCGTGCTCAGGGCGCCGTCGGTCGCCGACAAGACGTTCCTCATCACCATCGGCGACCGGACAGTCGGCGGCCTCTGTTCGCGTGACCAGATGGTCGGCCCCTGGCAGGTCCCCGTGGCCGACTGCGCCACGACGGTGCTCGGGTTCGAGACGTATGCGGGCGAGGCGTTCGCGATCGGCGAGCGCACGCCACTCGCGGTGCTCAACGCGCCGGCGTCGGGGCGGATGGCCGTGGCCGAAGCGCTCACCAATCTCGCCGCCGCGCCCGTCGCCGACCTGTCGCGCGTGAAGCTCTCGGCCAACTGGATGGCCGCCGCCGGCTCGCCCGGTGAGGACGCCGCGCTCTTCGACACGGTGAAGGCCGTGGCGCTGGATCTCTGCCCGCGGCTCAACGTGAGCATCCCGGTCGGCAAGGACTCGATGTCGATGCGCACGGCGTGGACGGAGGGCGGCGAGTCCCACCAAGTCGTCAGCCCCGTCTCGCTCATCGTCACCGCGTTCGCGCCCTGCGAGGACGTGCGGGGGACGCTGACGCCCGAGCTGCGCCGTGACTGTGGTGCCACGCAGCTGGTGCTGGTAGACCTTGCGCGGGGACGCGCGCGGCTTGGCGGCTCGGTGCTGGCACAGGTGTACGGGCAGGTCGGCGACGAGACGCCGGATGTCGAGGACCCCGACGCGATTCGCGGCCTGTTCGAGGCGCTGGCCGAGCTGCGGCTGAAGGGCCTGGTGCTCGCCTACCACGACCGGTCCGACGGTGGGGTGTTCGTCACGCTGTGCGAGATGGCATTCGCCGGGCGCAGCGGCATCTCGATTGACGACGCAGCGGTACTCGCGATAGGCGGTCTGGGCGCCGCGCCCGTTGCGGATCTCCTGGCGGGGCTGTTCGCGGAAGAGTTGGGCGCGGTGTTGCAGGTTCGCGAGACCGAGGCACCCGGCGTCATGGAGATACTCCGTCGCCAGGGCCTCGCGGCGCGGATTGTTGCTCGTCCGACCGATGACGATGTGATCCATGTGGTGCACGATGGCCTGATCGTGTACCAGCGCTCGAGAGTGGACCTGCAGCGGGCCTGGAGCGAGACGACCTGGCAGATGCAGTCGCTGCGCGACCACCCGGATTGCGCGCGGCAGGAGTACGACCGGACGCTCGACTCGGGCGACCCCGGGCTGTCGGTACACCTCACGTTCGACCCGGCGGAAGACGTCGCGGCGCCGTTCATCGCTCGGGGCGCGCGGCCGAAGATCGCCATCCTCCGCGACCAGGGCGTCAACGGCGAGGTGGAGATGGCGGCAGCCTTCGACCGCGCCGGGTTCGACGCGCACGACGTCCACATGAGCGACGTCATCGGCGGCGCCGTGTCGCTCGCCGACTTCCAGGCCATGGCCGCATGCGGCGGCTTCTCGTTCGGCGACGTGCTCGGCGGCGGCGAGGGCTGGGCGAAGTCGGCGCTCTACAACGCGAGGGCGCGGGACGAGTTCTCGGCGTTCTTCGCGCGGCCCGACACCATCGCGCTCGGCGTCTGCAACGGCTGCCAGATGATGGCGGCGCTCAAGGAGCTGATCCCCGGCGCCGAGGCCTGGCCGCGCTTCGTCAAGAACACGTCCGAGCAGTTCGAAGCGCGCGTGGTCATGGTCGAAGTGCTGCCCGGGGCGTCGGTGTTCTTCGCCGGGATGGCCGGCTCCCGGATCCCGATCGTCACCGCGCACGGCGAAGGGCGCGCGGCGTTCGACTCGCCCGACGACGCCTCCCAAGTCATCCGGACGCTGCGCTTCGTGGACAACCGGGGCGCGGCGACCGAGGTCTACCCGCTCAACCCGAACGGCTCGCCCGGCGGCCTCACCGGCGCGACGACGGCCGACGGGCGGTTCACGATCGTGATGCCGCACCCGGAGCGCGTGTTCCGGTCGGTGCAGTGGTCGTGGCACCCGGACGGTTGGGGTGAGGACTCGCCGTGGATGCGCGTGTTCCGCAACGCGAGGGTGGCGATCGGCTGAAGGCGGGCGGCGGTCGGCTGACGGCCAGTCAGAGGCTCAGGGCTCAAGGCTTCCGCCTCCGCACGCTGCCCGGGGATGGTGGGCTACGGCGGACCCGCCGTAGCGCTTCGCGCGGAGGCGGGAAGGGGCGCCTACAACGGGACACTGACCGTCCTTGAGCCCTGAGCCTTGAGCCCTGAGCCATCGGGCTCGCTCCGGTGCGGCCACGCGCGGAGCCAGGCGCGCGCCTCGCGGTGCCACGGGCACACCGCCTCGAGTTTCTTCCAGAACCGGCGGGAGTGGTTGCCCTCGGCGAGGTGCGTCAACTCGTGCAGCAACACGTAGTCGCGTACCGTCGGCGGTGCCTGGACGAGCCTCCAGTTGAGCGAGATGCGGCCCGCGTGCGAGCACGATCCCCAGCGGCTCCGCTGGTCGCGGACCGTCACGCCCGCGACCGTGTGCCCGAGCGACGCGGCGAGCTCCATCAGCCTGGCGGGCAGCTCGCGCGCGGCCAGGCCACGCAGATGTCGGGTCACCGCCGTCGACAGCGCGGCCGTCCCGTCGCCGCCGATGGCGATCCGCTCCTCGCCGAGCCGCGCGCATCGCTCGACCGGGTCCACTTCCAGGCGCACCGACTCGCCGCGAAGCAGCACCGGGCGCCCGTCCTCCCACCCGCTCTCGCGCCCGCGCTCGAGCTCCCGCCGGTACCGCTCGTGCTCGATCCAGTCGGCCTTGTGCCGCGCGAACCGCTCGGCTTCCTTCCGCGACCCGCCGCGCGGAATGGTCACGCGGAGGCCGCCGTCCTCCCCGACGCGCAGGACGTAGTTGCGCGCGCGGGGGTGCCTCACGTAAGTGACCGTCCACACGCGGCGCCCGACGGTGATCACGTCGCGCCCGGGCTCGGCCGGGCGCGGCGTCTTTCTCTTCCTGAACGGCAGGAACAACTGCATCGTCATCTACACGTCACGCCGGAGGCAGCCCTAAAGGGCCGCCCTACACACGGTCCTTGTCACTGCCGTCAGCCATCAGCCGTCGGCCCTCAGCCGGGCACTCCTACGCCGCCAACGACTCCGCCTTCTCGCGCGCCGACGCCTCGCAGAGAACGCGCGTCGCCGGAATTCTGGTGGCCTTTCGGCCACACGTCAATCAAATCCGCCACAGGAGGCTCTCGGCTTTCCGGCGGCGTCACGGATGTCACACTGCCGGCAAGGCTGAGAGCCTTGTCCTACCGATGCCACGGCTCCTCCGGCACCGCCAAGAGCCGTCGTTGGCTATCGGCGCGGAAATTGCAGCTGCTCCTTCGGGGCCGACACGACCGGACCAGGGCGCGGCCCCCGCGCGCAGCGCACGACCGCTCGGGTCCGACCTTAACAGGATGAGCCGATGGCACAACGTACTTTCCTCACGCTCCTCGCCGGCGTTTGCGTCATTTCACTGTCGGGTTACGCAGCGGCCCAGGACGCCAAGGCCGTGGCCAAGGGCCAGGAACTGGCGGTCAAGAACCACTGCTCGATGTGTCACATCGTCGCAGGCAAGGGGGGCAAGATTGGCAAGCCGCTCGACGAGGTGACCGATCGCCTCGACGTCGCCAAGATCAAGGAAATCCTGGCCGACCCGCTCAAGGAGTTCCCCAACGAGAAGGTCAAGATGCCGAAGGTGGCCTGGCAGGCGGGCGACATCGACGCCGTGGTGGCCTACCTGCAGACGCTCAAGGCGAAGTAAGGGGAATCCTGCGATCTACGGATCTTGCGATCGGTCGGTCGATCGCACGATCGCCACATCGCACGATCGTCAGATCCCTAGATCGCACGATCGCCACATCGCACGATCGCAAGATTCCTGGATCTCCTAGAACCTGACGATGTACGACACCGCGAAGACGTGCACGGCGAAGTTGAACGCCTGCTCGTTTGTCGGCAGAACCCCGCTCGGCGTCCCCAGCCCCATCTGCATCCCCTCGTAGATCCAGTCAGCCGAGTTCGTGCGCAGGTAGGAATACAGCAGGCGGATGGACTGCCCCTTAGCGACGGGGTAGGTCGCGTTCAGCCGGACTTCCGACACGTGCGCGGTGACGGGGGGCATCACCGTCGCCGGGATGAAGAAGGCGGCGATGGTCCCGGCGGGCGCGCCCGTGAGCGCCAGCGGGTTGTTGGCCCAGTTGCCGCCGCTGACGCTGTTCGCGCTGCTGGCCCGGCTCGTCATGACGTTGACCGTCACGTCCACCTTCTGGATCTTCCCCTTCACGCCGACGCCGAAGGTGTGCACGCGATCGGCCATGTCGGTGGACCAGTTCAGGCAGGGGTCGAGCTTGTTGTTGTTGTTGCGCTGCTGCAGCGTCGTGTAGCCGTCGCATGCGTTGCCCGACAGCGCCGTGAAGCCGTTGACGCTGGCCGTGTTGCTGTTGGCGGTGTAGCTGTTCCCGGCGGTGCCGTTGCCCAGCGCCTCGAACGTGTAGTAGGCGTCGACGCTGACCTTCTCGCCGAGCGCGTACGACCCGTCGACGTTGGCCGACCAGGTGTCCGATCGCTGCAGGCCGTACGTCGCGCCCGGGTACGCGTCCTTGCTATAGTCCAGCCCCGCCTGGAGCGTGAACGCGTCGGTCGCCATCCAGGTGACCGCAGCGCGGAGCTTGTTCCGGTTCCGATCGGAGAGGTAGTACCGCCGCATACCGACGAGTTCGCTGATCCGGTTGTTGTTCGCGTAGAGCGTGTTCGACAGGGCATTGTTCGACGGGAAGAAGACGTTGTTCACGAACACGCCGCCGTTGTAACCCAGCACCGGGCCGTAGCCCGTCAGCCCGTAGGTGGTCAGCGCCTGCAGCGCCGACATCGTCTGACCGGCCGGGGCCACGTTCGCGTAGGGGACGAGCGCGAGGAATGCGTCCTCGTTGTAGTCCGGCGACCGGCGCTGCGAGTATTCGTAGGCAATCCGGCCGGTCCAGGCGGAGCCGACAGTGGCCCGCCACTCGGCGCGCACGGTCTGCTCGCTTGTGGTCCCGGCATCCGCGCAGGACATCCAGGAGCCGGGGCAATCGCGGCTGATCCGCTGGAACTGGTAACCGCCCGTGACCCGCTGCCCGGGTGCCAGCGCGTAGTCAGCCTCGGCCGAGAACTGGTTCAGCCTCTTGCTGTAGGGCCGGTTGGCGTTGGCGTTCTGGGCGAGCACCGCGCCCAGCGGGTTGGACGCGCCGGCCGGGAAGCTGGCGTTCACGGCGGGCGTGTCGCCGGCGTCCGCGAACTGAAAGATGTTGACCGCGGTCCGGTTGTTGCGGTCGTCGAACTTGTAGGCCGCCGTGAGGTTCAGCTTCTTCGATGGCCGGCTCGTGAGCTTTACGTTGAACGCCGAACTGACGACCAGTCCGTTCAGCGAGGTGACGGGGACGACAGGTGTGCTGGCGTCGGTGAGGAACTTGTCGTCCTGGGTATTACGGCCGTAAGCGCCGCTGGCCGTCAGCTTCATCGTGCGGGTGAGCGCGTACGCGGCGGACCCGGTGATCTGGTTGAAGGTGTTGCTCGGGGCGCTGCTCATCGTGCTTGTCGTGAACGCCGACGTCGCCCAGTTCTGCCACGACATGAAGGGGACGTTGTTCGTGAAGAACGACCCGTAGTAGCCGCCCTGGAACACGCCCTTGTCGCACCTATAGGTGACGTTCAGGGCGATCTGGTCGGTGTCACTGTCGATCCTGTCCGGGATCACGGTGGAGATGTCGGCGCCCGTGCTGCGAGACACCGTCGCCATCAGCTTCGTCCCGCTCTTGCGCTCGGGCGTGAACGTCGCGTCGATCGTCCACTGCGGGCCGACATTCAGGCTGAAGGCCGCGTCGAATCTCTTGCGGGTCGTGTAGACGTCGAACCCCTGGAACAGCGGCAGGTCCGCGGCGACCGCGGCGTTGACGAGCGCGGTCTGGGCCGAGTTCGGGTTGATGAGCGTGCCGATCGTCGGCGACCCGGTCCGGGTGTCGATGTACGGCGCGAGGGCGATCGACGGGATGAGGCCCCTCGCGCTCGTGTTGTTGACGTTGCTGTTCGACGAGGAGGACCCCGCGACCGTCGGCACCAGCCAGGTCGATGGCAGCGTCAGCACGTTGCTCCCGGCGCCGTTGTAGGGCGTCTGGTAGCTGTCGGACCGGTTGGCGCGCAGCTCGTCGAACCCGAACACCAGGCGGAACATGCCCTGCATGCCGTACTCCGCGCGGAAACTGCGGGAGTCGAGGCCGAGGTCGGTGCCCCTGATGCGGTACCGCGTCGAGTCGCCGCTGTCGTACGCCCCTCCGCCGCGGATGTCGACGTCGCCGATGAGGAAGCCGCCCTTCTTCTGCAGGCCGTTGTACTCGCCCGCCTTGAACGAGCCGTCGGTCACGCCTCCGGCGCCGACTTCCACCGTGCTGGCGGGTTTGGTGAGATCGCTCGCGCTCGGCGCGGCGGCCTGGCGCGCCCCCGCGGTCAGCGACAACTACGTGCTGGGCCCCGGCGACAAGATCGCCATCATCGTCTTTGAGCACCCCGAGTTTGGCCTGGAGGCGATCATCCGCCC
>PMKG01000451.1 GCA_003157675.1 Acidobacteriota bacterium | reverse complement strand
AAGAACGTGCGCCGCGGCCGGATCAAGGAGTACGCGGACAAGTTCAAGGGCGTCGTCTACACGCCGATCGATCCGAAGCTCGACTACAACCCGCTGTGGAACCACACGGCGCACTGCGCGTTCCCGAGCGCGACGCAGAACGAAGTCAACGGCAAGGACGCGCAGAACCTGGTGAAGAACGGCGTCTACGTGGTGTCGGAAGGCGCGAACATGCCGACCACGCTCGAGGGCGTCAACGTGTTCATCGAGAACAAGGTCCTCTACGGGCCTGGCAAGGCGGCGAACGCGGGCGGCGTGGCGACATCGGGCCTCGAGATGTCGCAGAACAGCCTGCGCCTCAGCTGGACGCGTGAAGAGGTTGACCAGCGGTTGCACGGGATCATGAAGGCGATCCACAAGGCCGCCTACGAGACGTCGATCGAGTTCGGCTGCCCGGGCAACTACGTCAACGGCGCCAACATCGCCGGCTTCCTCAAGGTCGCCGACGCGATGATGGATCAGGGTCTCGTCTAGGTTCCGCGTTCTTTCGGGTTACAATCCTCTCTCGTATCCGGCGGCGCGGGACGGCCTCCCGCGCCGCCGGCCTTTTTCGCCTTTTTCGCCTTTCTCCCGTTCGCACCCGCCATGATGCCCGTCAGTCCAGCCGACCCCGGCGCGACGCTGTCCGGCCGCTTTCGCGGCTTCCAGGACCTCGCCGAGCACCGCATCGAGAACATCCTGCTCGTCAGCAGCCTGTACGACTCGTTCATCCTGGCCGAGGACGGTCAGCTCGGCGAGCGGATCCTCAGCGAATTCCTCGACCTGAGCTTCCGCCACAGCCCGGCCGTCACCCGCGTCTCGTCGGGCGCGGAAGCGCTGGCGCTCGCGTCGGGGCAGAGCCGCTTCAACCTGATCATCACCTCGATGCACATCGGGGACATGGACGCGCTCGCGCTCGCGCGGCGCGTCAAGGAAGCCGGCCTCGCCATCCCGGTCGTGCTGCTGGCCTACGACGCGCGGGAGCTCGCGCTGTTCCTCGAGCGCCACGACACGTCCGATCTCGAGCGCGTCTACCTCTGGCAGGGCGACGTGACGATCCTCCTCGCCATCGTGAAGGAGATCGAGGATCGTATGAACGTCGCCCGCGACACGGCGCTGATGGGCGTGCAGGTCGTGATCGTCATCGAGGACAACGTCCGGTACTACTCGTCGTTCCTGCCGGTGATCTACTCGGAGCTGATGCACCACTCCGGGCAGCTCGCGCCGGAGGGCGTCAACCTCTCGCACCGGCTGATGCGGATTCAGGCCCGCCCGAAGATCCTGCTGTGCCAGACGTTCGAGGAGGCGTGGGCCTGCTTCTCCGCCTATGAGGAGAACGTGCTCGGCGTCATCTCCGACATCGAGTTCCCGATGGGCGGCCGCGTCGAGCCCGAGGCGGGCGTGGCCTTCGCGCGCCGGGTGCGCGACGTCCACCCGGACGTGCCGGTGGCGCTGCAGTCGAGCGTGCCCGCCAACAAGGCGCTCGCCGAGTCGGTCGGCGCGGCGTTCCTGCTCAAGGAGTCGCCGCTGCTGCTGCAGCAGCTGCGCCGGTTCATGATCGACAACTTCGGGTTCGGCGACTTCGTCTTCCGCCTGCCGGACGGGACCGAGGTCGGACGCGCCTCCGACCTGCGCGCGCTCGAGGAGCTGCTGGAGGTGGTGCCGGCCGAGAGCATCGCTTACCACTCCGAGCGCAACCACTTCTCCCGCTGGCTCAAGGCGCGCACCGAGTTCGCCGTCGCCCACTACATGCGGCCGCGCCAGCTCGCGGACTACCCGGACCTCGAGGCGCTCAGGCGCGACCTGGTGGCGTCGATCCGGCGCTACCGCGAGCAGCGCGCCCGGGCGACCGTCGTCGACTTCGACCGGCACACCTTCGACACGCGGAACCAGTTCACGCGGATCGGCAGCGGGTCGCTCGGCGGCAAGGCGCGCGGCCTGGCGTTCGTCAACCTGCTGCTCGACGAGTACAACGTCGGGCGGCGATTCGCCGACGTCGAGATCGCGGTGCCGCCGTCGGTCGTCCTGGCCACCGACGCGTTCGACCGGTTCCTCGACGACAACGACCTCCGCGGCTTCGCGATCGAGTGCGACGACGAGGAGGAGCTGGTCCGGCGCTTCCTGGCCGCGCCGCTGCCGGCCGACGTCGTCGGCGACCTGGGCTCGTTCCTCGACCTGATCCGCTACCCGCTCGCGGTGCGCTCGTCGAGCCTGCTCGAGGACTCCCAGTACCAGCCGTTCGCCGGCATCTACGCCACCTACATGCTGCCGAACGACCACGCCGACACCGGCGTGCGGCTCGCGCACCTGCAGGCGGCGATCAAGCGCGTATACGCCTCGACGTTCTCGAAGCACGCGAAGGCGTATCTCAAGGCCACGCCCTACCGGCTGGAGGAGGAGAAGATGGCCGTCATCCTCCAGAAGCTGGTGGGCAGCCCGCGCGGGTCGCGGTTCTACCCGACGTTTGCCGGCGTGGCCCGGTCGCACAACTTCTACCCGGTGCCGCCGATGGCGTCCTCGGACGGCGTGGCGGCGGTCGCGCTCGGCCTGGGGGCGACCGTGGTCGACGGCGAGCCGTGCCTCCGGTTCTGCCCGCGCTACCCGCGGCACCTCCTGCAGTTCTCGTCGGTGAAGGTGGCGCTCAGGAACTCGCAGCGCCAGTTCTACGCGCTGCAGCTCGGGGAGCCCGGCGCGGAATGGACCGGAGGTGACGGGCGCGTCCCCGCATTCGGTCTCGAGGCGGCCGAAGCCGACGGCGCGCTGGACATGGTGGCGTCCACTTACTCCCGTGAGAACGACGCGATTTACGACGGCCTCTCACGCCAGGGCGTGCGCCTGATCTCGTTCGCGCCGATCCTCAAGCACGGGATGTTCCCGCTCGCCGAGATCCTCATCGACCTGCTCGAGATCGGCGAGCAGGGCACGAGCGCCCCGGTCGAGGTCGAGTTTGCCGTCGACCTGCCGTCGGCGCCCGCCGAGCCCGCCACGTTCGGCTTCCTGCAGCTCCGCCCGCTGGCGCTCGCGCGGGAGGCCGCCGAGCTGGCCATCACCGACGAGGACCGGGAATCGGCCGTCTGCCACAGCGGGTCGGTGCTCGGCAACGGCCGCCTCGACACGATCCGCGACCTGGTCGTCGTCGACTTCCACCGCTTCGAGCGGGCGCGCAGCCAGGACGTCGCGCAGGACGTGGCGCGGTTCAACCGCCGGCTGGTGGCCGCGAACGTGCCCTACGTGCTGATCGGCGTCGGGCGCTGGGGGTCAAGCGAGCCGCTCCTCGGCATCCCCGTGACGTGGGACCAGATCGCCGGCGCGCGGGCGATCGTCGAGGCCGGATTCCGGGACTTTACCGTCAGCCCCTCGCAGGGCACCCACTTCTTCCAGAACCTGACGTCATCCGACGTCGGCTACTTCACGGTGAACCCGGACGCGGGGGAGGGGTTCGTGGACTGGGCGTGGCTCTCGGCGCAGCCGGCGGTCGACGAGGCGACGTGCGTCCGCCACCTGCGCTTCGACCGCCCGCTGGTCGTGAAGATGAACGGGAAGACGAATCAGGGGGTCATTCTCAAGCCACAGGACTAGGGATTGGGGGCCGGGGATCGGGGATCGGGGCGAGTGGCTCTTCCTGACCCCTGGTCCCTGATCCCGGTTCTTCTAGAAGTCGTAGCCGATCCAGAAGCTGAAGCGGGCCTTGCGCCAGTCGGACGCGCCCTGCGCCCCGTACAAGTACTCCTCCCAGCCCCGGTTGAAGGTCGTGCGCCAGGCCCAGTCGAAGTGCAGCGGCAGGCCGATGATGAACGTCTCGAGGCCGATGCCGAACGAGGCCCGCGCGTCCTGCAGCCGGAACCCGCTCACCGTGACCGGGTTGTCGAAGATGGGCACCAGGTGGCCGTTGTTGTCGACGCCCACCCCGCTCTGCCGCTGGACCGTCTCGGTGCCCGTCGCGGCGAACTTGAATCCCTGGTGGTTGAACCAGCCCGCGCCGATGTCGAAGAAGAACACGCCGCGCATGCTGCCCATCACGCCGATCGGCGTCAGCATCGCCTCGATGATCGGGAACCGGAGCTCGGCGTTCGCGAACGCGACGTTCTGCCCGACGAACTCCAGGTAGTCGTACCCGCGCATGTCCGACATCCCGCCGAAGTACATGTACTCGGGGTAGTCGCCCGCGCTCTTGAACCCGCGCAGGCGGAGCGCCAGGACGCCGGTGCCCGCCAGCCGCTGGTAGTACCGAAAGTCGGTGTCGATCGTCTGCCGCGAGAGGATCGAGCCGACCCTCGGCGACGCCTCGTAGGCGACCCGCATCGTGTTGCCGGCGAGTGGGCCGAACTCGCGGAAGACGGTCGTCTCCTGGACGAAGGAGACGCTGAGCGGCAGCAGCGAACCGCTGACGTTGAACGCCGCCGAGCCCGGGTAGAGGGCCGCGAGATCCGCGGTCAGCTGGTCGTTGTACGAGTCGCTCTGGTGGATGTAGCCCGCCGACACCTCGACGCGGCGGTACATGTCGAGGGGGTAGATGCCGAACACGCTGCCGCCCGCGACCGTGCGCGTCGCCTCCGCCATGCTCCGGCTCAGGTACGGCTGGAGCAGCGGGTCGTAGAAGTACGGGTTGTTGCCGTAGTAGAACAGCTTCTGGTAGACGCCTTGCACGGCCCACTGGAAGCGCCGGGCCATGGACATGTAGGACGCGGCGAACGTCGTGTACTGCATCACCGCGCCGATCGTGAAGTCGATGCGGTGATCGCCCAGGACGTCGCTCATGCTCAGCTGCGTCCCGCCGAAGACGTCACCGTTGTTGGTCACTCCCACGGCGATGCTCGGGCGGCCTTCGAGAAACAGCTTCTCGAACATCTTCTTCTTCCGGATGTTCTCGGCGACGAGCGTGTGGCTGAGCGGCGCCTGGAAGTCGATGACCGGGCCCGGCGCGCCGAAGTCGGAGGTGGTCGCGGTCCGGAGCGGCTTCCCGAGCTCCATCGTGTGGAGACCGAACTGCCCCTTGTAATAGGTGATGAACGCGACCTTGGTGCCCTTGGGGTCCTTGAGCACCACCGGCGAGACGTCGCCGCCGAGCGAGTCGGTGAACTGCTTGAGCTCGCCGTTCTTCAGGCTGAGCGTCCAGACGTTGTAGATGTTGCCGTTGCGCGCGATCTCGGGGTCGATCGACTGCGTCGGGTCGGTCGCCGTCGACGAGAACACGAGCGTGTCCGCGTCCACGAACCGCGCCGCCCCGTCATCGTGCGTGCCGAAGGTGAGCTGCGTCGTCTTCTTCGAGGCGAGGTCGAGGTGGAACAGCTTCTCGTTCCCGCTCACCCGCGCCAGGTAGACGATGGACCGGCCGTCGGGCGCGAAGGTCGGCGCGAAGTTGAAGAACTGGTCGTGGGTGAGGGGAGTCACCTCGCCGGTCTCGAGCGTGAGCAGGAAGAGGTCGCTCTTCGCCTTCTGGAGCGCCGAGAAGGCGATCGCCTTGCCGTCGGGCGAGAAGCAGGGCGACTCGGGCTCGTCGACCGTCGTCAGCTCGATGCGCCGGATCACCTTGCGCGACACCACGTCTTCGATGACGATCCCCTTCGACCGGCCAAACCGGACGAAGTAGGCGATCCGGTCGCCGCCGGGTCCCCACGCAATCCACGGCACGGTGTTCCACCTGGTGCCGGGGATCGAGATGTACTGGAACCCCATGCTCTGGTCGAATCCAGGCGTGAGGTTGCGGACCACCTGCCCGTCCTTCGACGACGACAGGATGATGTCGTATTCCTGGTCGCGGCGGTTCGCGGTGACGATGGCGAGCAGGTCGCCCGAGGGCGACGGTTCGGCGGTCAGCGCGGCGGTGAAGTGCGTCTTGTCCGGATTCGGTGCCAGGTCCTTCCCGTAGTCGACCGGCCGCTCCTTGTCCCGGAACGGCTTGAACCGGTCTTTCAGGTACTTCTCGAACTGCTGGTCGAAGTCCTCGCCCTTCAGCTTGAACGCCTCGTCGTAGGCGTTGTCGCCCCCGCCGATGATGCTCTTTCTCGTCGAGAAGAGGAATTGCCGGATGCCCTCCTTGCCCCACCGCGCTTCCATGAACTCGAACGCCGCGTGGCCGAGGTTGTAGATGAGGCGCGGGTTCGAGAAGTCGCCGTAGCCCTCGAGCTTGCTCATCTTCGGCACGATGTCGGCGACGGCCGCGTCCCGCACGGTGGCCAGGTCGAGCGGGGCCCAGTAGCCGGTCTCGTAATCCGACAGCCCCTCGTTGATCCACAGCGGTTGATCCCGGCCGATGAGCGCCTGCGGGATGATGTCGAACTCGAAGATGTGGGTCAGCTCGTGCGTGATCGTCCGATAGAGGAGATCCGGAGGCTCGTCGATCGGCAACAGCATCCGGTTCCGCGTCGGCTCGGCGAACGCGGCCACCCCCTCCTGTACCGCGCCCGGGATCACGTTCTGCTGCTCGAACTCGATGTGGGTCTTGAACAGGATGAGCGGCACCTTGAACGCCAGGTCGTGCTTGAGGTCGGCGCTGACCGTCTGGTACGCGCTCTCGGCGTAACCCGCCACGCGCTCGAGGTGCTGCTGGACCTCGGCGTAGTAGAAGATCTCGAAATGGTCGGTCGTGTAGATCTTCCAGTCGAAGTTGCCGTAGTGCACCAGGTTCTTGCCGTAGTAGGGGATAAACGGGTTCTCCTGGGCGAGGACGGGCCGTCCGGCGCCGCCGATGGCCAGGACCAGCAGACAGGCAATCCACGTCGCTCGAAACGTGCCGGGCGTGCGCGAACGCATAGCGGCTACCTCTTCACGAAGAAAGTCTGGCGCGGGGGTGCGCGGACCCGTGTTGGAGCATCTTACTGTCCCGCCTGCCGGCCCGCAACCCGGCTTCAAGCTGAGCCAGAACCCGCCGCCCGCCTTCGCCCTGCTCGCAGCGCCGGGCTATGGCGGGCTGGCGCGGCTCGCGCGCCATGAGACAATGGGACGAGCGCGATCCGAGGTGTTTTGAAGAATGGCTGGCTCGTCGCCGCGGTGGGAGCGGTCCTGGTGGTCGTGGCGTTCACACCGCTGCCCGACCGTGTGTCCCGGTGGTTCTCGGGGAGCCGGGAGACGGCGGCCGTCTGCTCCCCCGACGCGCCGAAGGCCGACCTGTCGTTCACGCTGAAGGACATGAATGGCAAGGAGGTGCGGTTCGCGGACCTCAAGGGCCGGGTCGTGCTGATCAACTTCTGGGCCACCTGGTGCGGTCCGTGCCGGATGGAGACGCCGTGGCTGGTCGCGCTGCAGGAGAAGTACCGCGGTCAGGGATTCCGGGCGATCGGCATCTCCGTCGACGACCCGCCCGAGGCCATTCCGCCGTTCGCCCGCGAATTCGGCATCAACTACCCGCTGCTGCTCGGCAAGGACCGCGAGGACGTGCAGAAGGCCTTCGGGCCGGTGATGGTGCTGCCGATGACGGTCATCATCAGCCGCGACGGCCGGATGTGCATCCGGCACATCGGTCCGGTCGCGAAGGAACAGTTCGAGAGCGAGATCAGGTCGCTGCTGTAGTATGATCGTGTCGTGAGCGGCGCGCACCGCAACCTCGGCGGCGCGTCGTGATGAGGACGTTCAGAGATGCTCAAGGGGTTCACGCACGCCCGGCTCGCCTGCGGTTGCCTGATCGGCTTCCGCGAGGGCGTCGAGGGCAGCCCGGTCACGATCGTCGTGGAAGGCAAGGCGCCCGGGTGCGTGTCGCCGCTGCACGTCTGCAATCTGCCGCTGTTCGACCACCGCGAAGCGCTCCGCGAGCCGACCCGCCTGCTGGCCGCCGAAGAAGGCGAGTTCGAGGAAGAAGGCTAGACCGGGCGTCTCACACGCGGCTGCGCCCGCCAATCACCCTCGCCAGCGCGATCCCCACCGCGAAAGCCAACCCGACGACGACGCACACCAGGACGACGGCGTCGTGGTGCGAGTGCCCCGAGAAGGCTGCGCCGATGCCGGCGCTGGTCAGACCGGCGATCATCGCCGTCAGCCTCGTTGCCAGCCGCTGACGCGGCGTCAGCTTCCGCCCGTCGCGCCGGTGATGGGGGACGACCACGTGGGGAACAAACACGATCCGACCTCCAGTCCTGGTGTCAGCTCCGATCCCGGCCCGCCTGGTCCGGACGTCCTGCGGGGCGCGGCGGCTTCGCGCGCCCCGCGTCCCGCAGCGCCCGGGTCAGCACGTACTCCACCTGCCCGTTCAGCGAACGGAACTCGTCGTTCGCCCAGCGCTGCAGCGCGTCGAGCGTCGCCGGGTCCAGGCGGAGCAGAAAGGGTTTGCGATCAGCCACGGTCGTCTTTCAGCCCTGAGCCCTGAGCCTTGAGCCTATTGATAGAGTGACCCTGTATTGATGACCGGCTGCGCGCCGCGTTCGCCGCAGAGCACGATGAGCAGGTTGCTGACCATCGTGGCGCGCCGCTCTTCGTCGAGCCGGAGGATCTGCTTTTCCGAGAGCCGCTCGAGGGCCATCTCGACCATGCCGACCGCGCCTTCGACGATCCGCGTGCGGGCGGCGATGATGGCGCCGGCCTGCTGACGCTGCAGCATGGCGGCGGCGATCTCTGGCGCGTAGGCCAGGTGGCTGATGCGCGCTTCGATGACCTGGACGCCGGCTTTCTCGAGCCGCGCCTGGATCTCGGTCTTGAGGTGCTCGGCCACGGCCAATGTCTGCCCGCGCAGCGAGGTGATCTTGTCGTCGTGCGCGTCGTAGGGGTAGATGCTGGCGAGGTTGCGCAGCGCCGCCTCGCTCTGCACGTGGACGAAGTTCTCGTAGTTGTCCACCTCGAAGCACGCCTCGGCCGTCTCGACGACCTTCCAGACCACGACCGCGGCGATCTCGATCGGGTTGCCCTCGATGTCGTTGACCTTGAGGTGCTGGCCCTCGAAGTTGCGGATGCGCTGCGAGATCCGCTTCTTCGTGTAGAACGGGTTCGCCCAGCGCAGGCCAGGCTCCTTGACGGTGCCGACGTAGGAGCCGAACAGCTGGAGGACCTGCCCCTCGTTGGGGTTCACGACGAACAGGCCGCCGATCGACAGGCCGTCCACCGCGGCGAGCAGGGCGAGCGCGACGATGTGCCACACCACCGGGTCGTCGGTCCGGGCTTCGAGCACGATCGACGCCACGATGACGATCAGGAGCGGGATCAGTATCCCCAGGGCCAGCCAGCCGGACGCCGCCGTCATTTGTTTCTCGCGGATCATCGGGGCACCCTCCTCAGCGGTGCTATTATAATGATATCATAACAATATCCACACAGTCAAGCTGGCCAGCTTGCGACTCGCGGCTTGCGACTTACGGCGGTGTTGCGCTGTCACACCGGGTTGGGCCCCAAGCCGCGGGCCACAAGTCGCGAGCCCGTGAGTGTGATACTGTCGCCCCATGCACCGAACGGCTGCCGCGTTCCTCGTCGCCGCGCTCCTCGTCGCCCTCGCCGCCTGCTCGGGCGAGGAGCCGCGTCCGATCGTCGTGGCGCCGGACCGCATCAGCGTGACGAACATGACCACGGCCACGTGGACTGGCGTCGATGTCTGGCTCAACAACTTCTACCGGGCGCAGGCGCAGGAGTTGCTCCCCGGTCAGCGGCTTGACGTGCCAATCAGCGTCTTCGTTGCCGGGTGGGGCCAGCGGTTCGACCCGAAGAAACAGGCGCCGTTCGGCGTCGAGGTCGATGCGAAAGGGTCGGACGGCAAGCCGGTGCGGCTCACGTGGGGCAAGGGGCGCCGGAGGTAGTCATCATGGCGAAGCTGAAGTCGGAACTGGAGGTGGCGTGCCCGTGCTGCGGCGCGCTGCTGGTCGTCGATACCAACCTCGGACGCATCATCTCGCACAAGGAGCCGGAGCGCGAGGACAAGCCCGACCTCGACGCGGCACAGCAGATCCTGGCGGAGGAGAAAGCCCGGCGCGAAGCGGTCTTCCAGCAGTCGGTCGAGGCGGAGAAGACGCGCAGCGACGCACTCTCGAAACGGTTCGAGGAGGCGCTCCGGCAGGCGCGCGAGGAGCCGGTGGGGCCGCCGCCCAAGCGCGACTTCGAACTGGACTAGGAGAAGGCTCAGGACTCAAGACTCA
>PMKG01000200.1 GCA_003157675.1 Acidobacteriota bacterium | reverse complement strand
TTCCACGTCCGGCTGGTTGCGCCGCTGGAGCAGCGCATCGAGCGCGTGCGCGAGGACAACAGGATGAGCCGCAAGGAGGCCGCCGAATACGTCGAGAAGGCGGACCGCGGGCGGGCACGCTACATTGAGGTGTTACTTCAAAGCCCGGATCGACGACCCGCTGCTCTACCACGCGGTGATCAATACCGGACGCATGTCGTACGAAGAGACGGCGCAACTCGTCGCCGACGGCGCGAAGCGGCTCTTCGCTCACCAGCAGACGAAGCCACGCTGACGGGGCTGTCCGGAAGGCCCCGGCAGTCGCCTCACTCGTGCCGAAGCGCGATGATCGGGTCCACCCGCGAGGCCGCGGCCGCGGGGACGTAGCCCGAGAGCAGCGCCACCGTGACGAGGGTCGCGCCGGCGGCCAGCAGGGTCAGCGGATCGGCCGGCGACACGCCGAACAACTGGGCACGGACGACTCCGCTGAACGCGATCGCCAGCGGCAGGCCGACGCCGACGCCCGCGACGACGAGGATCGTCACCTCGCGCATCACCAGCCACACCACGCTGCGGCGATCGGCGCCGAGCGCCATCCGCAGGCCGATCTCACGGGTGCGCCGAGTCACGGCGTAGCTCATGACGCCGTAGAGCCCGACGGCGGCCAGCACCGTGGCAAGGCCGCCAAAGCACGCCGTGAGCATCGCCACCATCCGCTCGATGAACAGCGACTCGTTGGCCACCGCCGCCATCGACTTGAAGTCCACCACCGGGATCCCCGGATCGAACTGCCGGACGACCCGTCTGAGCGCGTCGGCGCTCAGGCTGCCAGGCGACGCGGTGCGGACGAAGAACGACACGCCGCCGAGGCCTTCCTCCTGGTCGAACGGGATGTAGACGAGCCGGGCAATGTCCGTGCGCAGGTCGGTGTCCTTCCCGTCCTTCGCCACGCCGACGATCTCGATGTCGGTCGGCTTGCCGCGGCCGAAGCCGAAACGCCGGCCGATTGGGTTGAGATTTCCGAAGAAGTAGCGGGCCATCTTCTCGCTGACAATCGCCACGCGCGGCGCGCCCGCCACGTCGGCCGCCGTGAACTCCCGCCCGGCGACGAGCGGGATGCCCATCGTCTCGAGGAACGCGGGGCCCACCCAGTTCACGTGGGGGTTCATGTCCTCGCCCTCTTTGGCCTTGTACCCATCGACGGAGACGGTCGCGATCGCCAGGTCGCCGGTCAGCGGCGTGGTGGAGGCGAGCGATACGTTCAGCACACCAGGCTGCCGGCCGATCGCCTCCAGCAGCCGCTTGTAGAGGTTGCGAGACTGGGTGTCGGAGTACCCGCTCAGCGTGGGGTCCAGCGAGAAGGTCGTCAGGCCTTCGACGCGAAAGCCGGGGTTGAGCGTGCGNNCGACGACGAGGCCCTTGCGCAGGCGGACATGCCCGGTGCTGACGACGCTGCCGCCTTCTTCCTTGAGCGACGCGACCAGTTGCGGTCGGGCGGTCTGCCACGCGGGAACCAGGCCGAACGCCACGCCGGTGAGCAGTGACACCACCAGCGCGAACAGGAGCACGCGGCCGTCCGGCGTCGAGGTGAACGTACGCGTCGCCGATTCGAAGGGCAGCGCGCCGAGCAGGAGGTCGCCGGTCCAGATCGAGACGAGAATCCCGAGCAGGCCTCCCATGATCGAGAGCATCAGGCTCTCGGTCAGCAACTGACCGACGATGCGGCTACGCGAGGCGCCGAGGGCAAGGCGGATGCCGATCTCCCGCTGCCGCGCCGGGGCGCGCGCCATCAGCAGGTTCGCCACGTTGGCGCACGCGATGAGCAGGACGAGGCCGACGAGCGACATCAGGACCACGAGCGGCGTCGAGAACTGGTCGCGGACGCTCGAGAAGCCCCGTCCCCCCGGCTCGACGAGCAGCTTCGTCGCCACGAATCGCTTCTTGAAGCTCGCGGAGGTGCTGGTGATCTCCTTGACCTCCTGCTCCCGGATCTGCCGGAACAGGACGTTCATCGCGGCCGAGGCCTGCTCGCGCGACACCCCGGGCTTGAGGCGCGCCATCACCTGCAGCCACATGTAGCGGCGCTCGTTCAGCCCGTCATAGGTGGGCGTCATCTGCGCCTTCATCGCGACCGGGACGAACACGTCGGGCGCCCTGCCGGTATCGGTGCCGTTGAAGCCGGCCGGACCGACGCCGACGACGGTCATCGGCTGGCCGTTGAGGCGAATCGTCTGGCCGATGACGGCCTGGGTGCCGCCGAAACGCCTGAGCCAGAACCCGTGCGAGAGCACGGCGATGGGATGGCCGCTGGGGACGACGTCGTCGCTCGGGCCGAAGAGGCGCCCGGCCGCGGCGTGCAGGCCCAGCACCTGGAAGTACGTGCCCGTGACCAGGTCACCCCGCACCCGCTCGGAGCGGTTCTCATGGAGCATCGTCAGGACGATCGGAAAGCGCGCGAACACGCCGCTGAAGACGGTGTTCCTGTCCCTGAAGTCCACGTAGATCGGGTACGAGAAGGCATGGTCGCCCTCGATCCGTCCGTGGTTCGGCCCCGGCGCATCGAGCGTCACCAGACTGGCCGGATCCTGGACCGGGAGCGCGCGAACGAGCACCTGGTCCATCAGCGTGAAGATCGCCGTGTTGGCGCCGATGCCGAGCGCGAGCGTCAGGACGACGATCGTGGTGAAGCCGAGCGCTTTGACGAGCGTCCGGCTCGCATACCGCAGGTTTTGAGTGAGCCAGCTCATCGTGTCCCCCGAATGCCCGTCGCACCTGACGCTTAGACGTCAGGTCGCTACCTCAGGATAGCGCACCCGGCGAACGCGACAACTGAGGAGGGAACGTCAGGCCCGCGGGGATGCGGCGGACTCCGCTACAATCATGGCAGCAGCGAGGTAACCATGGCCAAGTCGTCTCCGCACATCCTCGAGCTCGCAAAGCGCGGCGCAGCGATCAGGCTCCGCGAGCTGGCAAACGAAGTCGAACTCCTGCTCGACCTGTTCCCGGACCTTGGCGACGCCTTCGACCCCGACGAATTGCCGGTGTCGTTCATCGTGAGGACCGACGCACGCCGGGCGGAAGCCCAGGCGGTCGGCGCGAAGAAGCCCGCCGCGAGGACAGCGCTGCGGCGCCAGATGAGGCGGGACTGGGCGGAACGCCGCGCCGGCGCGAAGAAGCGTACGTAGCAAGGGGCCCGGAGGCTCCACTGCCGACGAGAGCTTACTTCGCGATCTTGGGCGGCGGCGGCACGGTGGACTGGGCGTTGTAAGCGTCCACCACGGCCTTCGTGATGTCGAGCGGCGGTGCCACCAGCACCACCGGGCCCTGCGGCCACGGCACCGATCCGTCCAGCACGAGACCGTAGCCGTGATCGTCGGCGTACTTCTTCAGCACCGGCGCCAGCTTGTCCAGGATCCGCTTCGCGATCTCGTTCTGCTGCTGCTGGTACTCGTTGTTGGAGTCTTCGGCCGTCCGCTGCAGCGTCTTGGTCTTGGTGTCGATCGACTTCGTCAGCGCGTCGCGAGCGGCGGGGGCCATCGCGGGACCCTGGGTGTTGAGCTGATTCTTGAGCCCGTCGAGCTCGGTGTTGAGCCGCTGCATCTCCACAGTGCGCGGCTCGAACTTCTTCCTGAGCGCCTCGAAGTCGCGCTGGCCCTCGTTGCAGCCGGTGACGGCGCCCTGCATGTCGATGATCACCACCCGCTCCGCGATCCGGGGGGCGGCTGGCGCCGGGGATGGCGCCTGGGCCATCGCGCGGGCCGGCAGGGCCAGGGAGCAGAAAAGGACCGGGGCCAACAGAGCGGCTGCATATCTCGACGACATCAGGATCTCCTTCTTCGTTTCACGCCGAGGCACGACGGACGGGAATTAATTACACTACGGGTGGGGGCTGGACTCTGTCAAACGGATTCTCCGGTCGAGACGGCTACTTCGCCAGGGCCAGGGAGCCGATGATGGTGAAGGCCGTCCCGGATTTCGCCTTCGTCTCCTGCGGCTGCGCTCCGCCGAGCGTGAGCACGTACTTGCCGGCCAGGATCGACCGATTCCCCTTCTCGTCCACGCTCGAGAGCGACCGCGGATCGAGCGTCAAGCTCACGTCCCGGCTGCTCCCCGGCGCCAGCGTCACGCGCTCGAACCCGACGAGCGACCGGAACGGCCCGCCCGCCTGCGGCGTCGTCAGATAGGCCTCCACCACCTCGTCGCCGCCGGACACGCCGGCGTTGGTGACCGTCACCGTCGCCACGATGGGGTCGCCGGCCCTCAACGTCCCCGTCGACAGCCTGACCGGGCCGTACTTGAAGGTCGAATAGCTCAGCCCATAACCGAAGCCCCACAGCGGCTTGCCGGCGTAGTAACGGTAGGTGCGTCCGTTGAGCGAGTAGTCGGTGAAGGCCGGAAGGTCCGTCAGGCCCGCGTAGAAGGTCATCGGCAGCCGCCCGGCGGGGTTGTTGAGGCCGGCGAGCGTCCGCGCGATGGCGGTGCCTCCCTCGACACCCGGGTACCAGGCTTCGAGGATGGCCGCGGCGTGCTCTCTGGCCCAGTTCAGGCTGACCGCGCTGCCGCTCTGCAGGACGACGACAAGCGGCTTGCCGGTCGCGGCCACCGCCTCGAGTAGCTGCTGTTGCGCGGCCGGCAGGTCGAGGCTGGTCCGATCGCCGCCGTCGAAGCCGTCGATCTTGATCCTCATTTCCTCGCCTTCGAGCTGCGGCGAGAGACCCACGAAGGCGACGACGACGTCCGCCTCTCTGGCGCGCGTGACGGCCTCCTCCAGCTGCGCCTCGGCCGGCGCCTGCCATTTCAGCGTCAGCCCGCCGCCCGCCAGGTCACCGGCATGCGAATACTCGAGGCGGAAGTCGTGCGCCCTGGTGTCGGCGAAGTCGACCGTGATGGAGACGTCCCTCGGCGACCTCGCCGGCGGAGGCGCCGCAGGCGAGACGCCGGGAGCCTTGACCCTCTCGCGGCCCGGCGGGTCGTCGCCCTCCCGCAGGCTGCCCTCGGAGAGCACCTTGCCGTCGAGCGTGAACCGATACCGCTCGACCGGCGAATAGGGCCAGCCGTCACCGGGCTCGAGCGTGAAGAGATAGTGTCCGGGAGCGGGCGCGGCGATCGTCCCGCTCCAGCGGACCGAGTAGCTGTGTGTGGCGAGTTCGGGCACCGGTAGCGCATCTTCCCAGTCAGCCTGAACGAGCGACGCGGTCGTCGTCGCAACTGCCCGCCCGGTCCAATCGGGAGTCGCGAAGAACTCGGTCTTCAGGCCCTGGCCGAAGGCGGTACGCGGCACGGGAACGCCCACACCGGCAGCCAGTGTGGAGCCCTGGGCATAAAGAATGGAATTGTTCTTGTACTGCTGGAGCAGACCGTCAAGCGGCGTGACCGGATGGATGGGCGTACCTACGTAGTTGCCCAGGATGGAGGTCAACTGGTCGGCGGTGGGGCCAACGATGGCAATGTGTGCCGGAGCGTTTTTCAACGGCAGAATGCCGTTGTTCTTGAGCAGAACGATGNNGAGCAGCACGATGCTCTTCTCGGCAGCGGCAAGGGCGATCTCGCGATCCCGATCGAAGAGAGCCCCGGAGGCGACGAGCCCGTCGAGCGGGCTCGCCCCGGGCGGGTCGAACATGCCGAGCTCGAAGCGCGCCGTGTAGAGCCGCTCGACCGCCTGCGTGACCTCGTCCTCCGGCACCAGCCCCTGGCGGACGGCGTCGGCCAGGGT
>PMKG01000019.1 GCA_003157675.1 Acidobacteriota bacterium | reverse complement strand
GGATTGGCGATGACGTTGATCCACGGCACGGGCGTCCATTGCCCCTCACCGAGGATGGTCACGTACTCGCGTGCGGCGGTCGCGAAGCCGCCTAGTCCATTGAAGTACTCGAGTTCGGGCCGCGCCAGCACAGGTGGCGGCACCTCCATGGCAGGGACACGATTCTGGGCCCGCGGGGCGGACGGCGGCTCCACTTCCTCCAGGCGTCCCAGTTGCTCGAAGAGGCTCCCGCGGCGGCCGAAGAGCACGGCTCGCGCGGTACTCTCGAGGAGACTCCGCGCCTCAAGGGATACCAGATCGGCTCGCAGAGCGAATACGGCTCCCCGCGCATTCGCTTCTCCCGACGGCCGTCCCGCCTGGCTGGCTCGAACCTCCGCCTCCAGGGCCGCCTGCAGATCCTGAGCGTACGACGCGGGGTGTTCGTTCAGAATCACGAGATCCACAGGCAACTGCTTCATCCGCCAATACTCATGCGCGCGGAGGAGGTCGCGGACGATCTGCAGATCCCCGATGTCGTCGATCCGGCACACCACGATTGGCACGTCGCCAGAAATGCCGTACGCCCACAGCGCGGGGGGCTCGCCCTCGCTGCGTGAAAGGACCTCGGATGCCGGACGGAGCCCGCGATTCGTGTACAGCAGGAGGCCGGCCAGGCGTTGAAACAGGCCGGCCTCGTCCGAGTCGATGCCGAGGTGGAACAGCAGCGCCTGGGCCTGTGTCCAGGCGAGCGTGCTGGCGCGCTCGAACGCCGCGGAGGCGTGATGCTTGTCCGCCAGGTCGATCACGTCGCCGCGCGATGAGCCGAGCAGGGTCCAGAACGTGATGCACGCGGTCGCCCCCGGTGCCAGCCTGATGCGGCGCCGAAGACTGAATATCGGGTCGAGGACGACGCCGGCGGTGTTCGAGAGTGGCCGATCGTCCATGACCGACACGGCGGTACGAATGCCGTGCCCGCGTCCCACAAAGCGCGCCCGGTCCGTTTCGAATTGAGCGGGACCGACTACTTCGCCCTCGACGACGGCCAGGTGGGCTGCCCAGACCGCCAGCTCGTCGGGTGATCGGCGCCGGCGCGTGGCCAGCAGCGCGCCGATGCTGGCGACGAACTCCGTCTGCACGAACAGATTGGAGAAGGCCGGGTGCGCGGTATCGGCTGCGTCGGAGGCCAGGACGACCTCGGCATACGACGTCACGTCGATCTCACGGGCCCGGCTCCCAATGTTGGAAATCGTGACGCGACGCGCCTCGGCATCGTCCTCGGGCGAGACGATGACGTCCAGCCGGGTCGTGATCGTCCCGTCACGCCTGAGGATCTCGACTCGATCCTCGAGGAACGTCGCCTCGTAACGATCAGGTTCGATTCCACTCGGCTGGTAGCCTGCCGACCAGATGGTGCCGCTGTCGGCATCGCGAAGGAAGATGTACGTACCCCAGTCATCGCACGTCGCATCCTCCCGCCAGCGCGTCACCGCGAGATCGCCCCAGCGGCTGTAACCTGACCCGGCCGCCGTCATCATCACGGAATAGCGGCCGTTGGAGAGAAGCTGCGCGTGCGCGATGGGCTGATGAGCCGACAGGAGGCGGCGCGAGCTGGGCGGGACCAGTTCCTTGACACGGGCGGCAGCCCGCGCCTCTTCGCGTCGTGGAATGGCGGCTTCCACATCACGCGGCGTTCGTTCCTGGAGGAGGAGCTCGGTCGCCCGCACGATCGGCGCGGCATGAAAGCGGGCCCGCATGGCGCCGTGGTCGAGCGCATTGGCCAGCGCGACGAGCGTCATGCCCTGATGGTGCGCCATGTAGGAGTGCACGACCGCGACCGTCTCGCCCTCAGGGAGACGCGCCGGCGTATAGTCGAGCGCCTCGTACCAGCCATACCGACCACGCCCGCCTGCGCCCGCCAGACTCGCATAGTTCCGCACCGCGGCGTGGGGCGCGATCATCGCGGCCAGCGCGGTGGCGTACGGAGCCACCACCGCATCGTCGTCCAGGCCGCGCCTGAACCCGAGGCCGGGGACGCCGAAGCTCGAATACTGGTACGTGAGCTCCCGATTGCGCGCGTTGTACGCCGATTCCGACACGCCCCATGGGAGGCCACGGCCCGCGCCGTATTCCGCCTGCCGCCGCACGACGACCCGGCATGTCTCGTCAAGGAGGCTCCCCGGCGGTGGGCGCATCACGAGGTTGGGCATCAAGTACTCGAACATCGATCCGGACCACGAGATCAAGGCCGCACCGCTGTGTACGGGCGTCACCGTGCGCCCCAGGTGGGACCAGTGCCGGGTCGGCAGATCGCCCTTGGCGATGGCCGCAAAGCTCGCCAGCCGCGCTTCCGACGCCAGGAGGTCATAGCAGGTGGAATCGAGCGTGCTGTCATCGACCCGGTAGCCGATCGACAGCAGCTGACGGTCGGAGTCGAACAACAACCGGAAGTCCATCGAATCGACCATCGTCCGCGCCAGCGCGATCAGCGCCTCCAGACGCGCATTGACTGACGGCCCGGTCGGAGGATCCGCCCCGGGCATCAGGAGCTCGAGATCGCGCTGGTGGCTCTCGATCGACGTCCGCACGGCCGCCGCACACCCCATTACCTCAGCGCTGCCGGCGTCGCCCCGCTCCACGCTCAGCTTCTGCGCGATCTCGGCGAGGGCGATGGCGTGACGCACGAGGTCCTCGATGTTCAACGGCCGCACTCGTTCGCGGAGCATCGCCGCCGTCCTGGAGAGAGCATCGAGCTCACTTTCCAGCTGTTGGCGCGTCACCTGGTGCGCGCGCCGATCGTCGGCGAGGAGGAGCAGGGACTCCCGTGTGAGGTACAGCCCGTCATCGAGTCCGTCGAGCCAGCTCACCCCGGCAGCCGGAGCGAGGTTCATCTGGCGACACGCCGATCCGAGCGCGATCAAGTGCCCGGCGAGATTCCCGCTGTCGACCGCAGAGACATACCTCGGCTCCAGTGGGCGAAGGGTCCGCGTGTCGTACCAGTTGTAGAAATGCCCGCGATGCCG
>PMKG01000036.1 GCA_003157675.1 Acidobacteriota bacterium | reverse complement strand
GTCCACGTTGCTCTTGTCGATCAGCGTGGTGCCCGTGTCGATGGATCTCGGCACCGGCGACCGGGTGTCCTGCGCCCAGTTGAGCCCCAGTGTCGGCGGCAGGTTGTGATGCAACTGGTCGAGCACCAGCGTGCCGAAGTAGGCCATTGTGAACGGCTTCTGCGCGATGGTGGCGACGATGAGGCCCTTCTGGATCGACTCCAGCGTGCGCGGGTCCGTATCCATGGCCACCACGGTCTTGCCCTTCGTCTGCTTGCGGCTGAGCACCTCGGCCACTTCGGCGCAAGATTGCGCTTCCAGGCACGCGAAGGCGTCTACCGGCGTATTCTTCGTCAGGATATCGCTGGTCTTGTCGAAGGCGATGGTCGGATCGCCCTTCATATCCACCACCTCGGCGATCTTGATGCCGGGATAGCCGCGGAACACCTCTTCGTAGCCGTGCAGCCGCTCTTTCAAATTGGACTGGTTCGGCATCGTGAAGATCACCACGTTGCCTTTGCCCTGCAATTCCCGCGCCACGATCTTCGCGCCCATTTGCCCGGCGCCGTAGTTGTCGGTGCCGATGAACATCAGCCGCTTGCTCGCCGGCGCGTCGGAATCCATCGTGATCACCGGGACACCCTGGGCGATGGCGGCGTCGATCACCGGCGTCATCAGCGCGGGATTCGCCGGAGACACCAGGATGCCGGTTGGCTTGTGCTGGCTGAGCACCTTCTGGAACTCCTCTTTCTGCGCCTGTGGGTCGTAGTCCTCGGGTCCCACCGTCTCCCACCTCACCTTCAGCTCGCGGCCGGCCTGCTCGATTCCGGCCGCCGCAGCCTGCCAGTAGCTGATCTTGCTATGGATGGTGACCAGGTAGTAGACCTCGGTCGGATCGTGCGCGCTTGCTCCGCAGTTGAGAAGCGGAAGAACCAGCCCGCCGGCCATTATGCATAGAATAAGAAGTTTCGTTCTAGCCATAGATTCCCCATGCGAGCGCGGGAGCGCCCGCCTTCACAGTGTAAATCAAACCGGAGCCTCCCGGAGCAAGCCGTACACTGCCTCCTCACGTACCGCCGTCGCGAGACGCAGGAGATGCCCGTGGATACGAGGCGCGCGAAGGCCGGCGACCGGAGGCGTACTTGACGGTACGCCGAGGGAGCCGGCCAAGCGCAACGAAGTAAACGTGGGCATATCGTGCGTCCCAACAGCCTCCCGGAGCAAGCCCTACGGCAGCTTCTCGAGCAGCACCGAACTGGAATCGAAATCGCCGCGCAACCGGAAGCGCAATCCGTGCTGCGCGAGCCAGCCCCCGCTGGCCACGGGCGGCCGCTCCAGCAGCTTATCGTCGATGGGCTGGATGCGGTACAGCGCGTTCTCATCCAGTCCGCTGAGATAGACCGTGGGCGCCGGCCGGTTGAACTGCTGCGCTTGCTGGAACACGAATACCACCGACTGCTTGCCGTCCGCCGCCACGTACTGGTTGGCCGTGAGCCCGTCTTCCCGCGGGGAGAACAGCCGGTAGAGGTCGCCCTCCTGCACCGTCGCCCGGATCGACTTGTAGTACGCGATCATCCGCGAGGCCATCGCGAAGTCCTGTTCGCTCCACCGGTTCAGGTTGGCGCCGATGCCCAGCGACCCCATCATCGCCGCCAGAAAACGATACTGCAGCGGCGTCGAGCGCTCGTTCATGTTCGGCACGTCGGTCACCCAGGCCATCATGACGCGTGGCGTGTAGGCCCGGCTGAACCCGTCCTGGATCGACAGCCGGTCGAAGCCGTCCGTGTTGTCGGAGGTCCACGCCTGGTCGGTCCTCGACAGGATCCCGAGGTCGACGCGGCCTCCCCCGCTCGAGCACGACTCGATCTCGAGCGACGGGTGCTTCGCCCGGAGCCGGTCGATGATCTCGTAGTAGTTCGTCGTGTACTTCACCCAGAGCATCCGCTGCTCGGCCACCGGCCGCTCCGGCCAGCCCGGCTCGCTGAAGTGCCGGTTGGCGTCCCACTTCAGGAAGCGGATGTCGTCTTTCGCGACCAGCACGTCGAGCACCGAGAAGACGTGCTCCTTCACGTCGTCCCGAGCCAGGTTGAGCACGAGCTGGCTGCGCGACTCCGACCGCGGCCGCCCGGGGAAGCCAATCACCCAGTCGGGATGGGCGCGATACAGGTCGCTGTCCGGGTTCACCATCTCGGGTTCGACCCAAAGGCCGAAGTCCATGCCGAGCTGCCGCACCCGAGCGATGAGCGGCCCCAGGCCGTTCGGAAACTTCTTCGGGTTCGGCGTCCAGTCGCCGAGGCCCGCGCGGCTGCTGTCGCGCGCGCCGAACCAGCCGTCGTCGATCACGAAGCGCTCGACGCCGAGGCGCGCCGCCTTCTCGGCGAGCGCCACCTGGCCGGCCTCGTTCACGTCGAACCCGGTCGCCTCCCACGAGTTGTAAAGGACTGGGCGCGGGCGCGCGGTGCCGGGCCTGGGCAGGATGGCCGTGCGCTCGAACCGGTGCAGGATGCGCGACGCCTCGCCGAATCCGCCGTCGGTGTAGCCGGCAAAGAAGGCCGGGGTGGTCAGCGCCTCGCCGGGTTTCAGCGGGTACGAGAAATCGAACGTGTTGAAGCCGCCGGTGACGCGCACCTGCTGCTCGGGCGTCTGCTCGACGCTGATCCGCCACGACCCGCTCCAGGCCAGCGCCCCGAACCAGACGCGTCCGTGCTCCTCGGTGGCCCGCTCGCGGCCGTCGATCGCGAACCACGGGTTCATCGTGTTGCTCGTCGCGACACCGCGCCGGCTCTCGAGCAGTTTGACGCCAGGGTGGATCTCCTCGCGGACGAGCAGCGTCTCGCCGCCCCAGCGGCCGGCCAGGTACGACAGGCAGTAGCCGTCGCCGGGCGGCAGCAGCCACGCGCCGGCCTGCGCGCTTTCGACCGTCACCACCTGCTTCGTCCGGTTCCGAATGGTGGCCTGCTTCCGGAGGATGCCCGACGGGTCCATCCGGTACGACAGAAGGACGTCGATGTCGGCCGCGACGTCCTTCATGTGAATGACCAGGTCGGATCCCGCGATCTCGTAGCTCGAGTACTTCAGCACGAGGTCCCGGACGCCGTCCTCGCGCGTCACCTTCATGCACGGCTCGAAGTAGCGGGCGCCGCCCCAGCCCGGGAACTCCTCGGGGGTGGTCGTCGTGCTCGGTTCGGTGCTGTCGTCGGCGGGCATCGAGTGGGCGGCGCGAAGGTCCGCGTCGCGCCAGAGCCGGCCGCCCCAGTAGACGTGCTGCAGCTCGTCGCGCTCGTTCACGCCGACGACGTAGGTGACCGGGCCGCCGTCGAGCACCCACAGCCGCCGGTCGGCCAGATACCGCGGCGGTGTCCCATCGGTCGCGGCGGACGCGACGGTCGGGGCCAGAAGGAGCAGGAAGGCGAACAGGGCGCGCATGGCGGCGTTCATCGCGCTCATGATAGTCGGAATCGGCACAGGCGGCGGCAGCGGGTCTCGCGGCGAACGGGTGGGCCGACGGAGTATACTCCCCCATCTCAGGAGACTACACATGTCGATCCGCCGATTCGTTCTCGTCACCGGGCTCGTGCTTGGCGGGCTCGTCGCCACGACTCCCGCCCAGGACGCGTCACCCGTCAGCAGTTTGCTCTTCTCCGCGATGAAGTGGCGCGAGGTCGGGCCGCATCGCGCCAGCCGCACCGTCGCCGCCGCCGGCCACCGCAGCCAGCCGAACACCTTCTACATGGCCGCCGTGAACGGCGGCGTGTGGAAGACCACCGACGCCGGGCGTACGTGGGTGCCGACGTTCGACGACCAGCCCACGGGCTCGATCGGCTCGCTCGCCGTCGCCCCGTCGGACCCGAACGTCGTCTACGCCGGCAGCGGCGAGGGACTGCATCGCCCCGACTTGTCCACCGGCGACGGCCTCTACAAGTCCACCGACGCCGGCCGCACATGGACGCACCTCGGCCTGCGCGACGCGCAGCAGATTCCGCGCATCGACGTCGACCCGCGCGACGCCAACCGCGTCTTCGTTGCCGCCCTCGGCCACCCGTACGGCCCGAACGCCGAGCGCGGCATCTTCCGCTCGACCGACGGCGGCCGCTCGTTCCAGAAAGTGCTCTACAAGGACGAGAACGTCGGGGGAAACGACGTGGACATCGACCCGGTCAACCCCGACGTCGTCTATGCGACGCTGTGGGAGGAACGGCAGGGGCCATGGGAGAACGCCAACTGGGCCGGCACCGGCGGCGGCATCTTCAAGTCGACCGACGGCGGCACGACGTGGACGCAGCTGACCAAGGGGCTGCCGGCGGTCGTGCAGGCGAACCTGGCCATCTCGGCGTCGAACACGAAGCGGCTCTACGCCACCGTCGCGTTCGCGGCGGAGCCCGGCTTCAGCTCGAACCGCGGCAGCACGGGCATCTTCCGCAGCGACGACGCGGGGGAATCGTGGACGCGCATCACGACCGACTCGCGGCCGGCAGGCCGGATCGGAGGCGGCGACCTGCCGATGCCGCTTCCCGACCCGAAGAACCCCGACCGGATCGTGATTGCCAGCACCGTCTCGTGGGTGTCGACCGACGGCGGCAAGACCTGGGCGCCGCTCAAGGGCGCGCCGGGCGGTGAGGACTACCAGAACGGCTGGATCAACCCGGACAACCCCGACATCATGCTCCTCAGCGTCGACCAGGGCGCCGTCGTGACGCTCAACGGCGGCCAGACGTGGAGTTCCTGGTACAACCAGCCGACTGCCGCGCTCTACCATGTCGCGGCCGACAACGCGTTCCCCTACCGTGTCTGCAGCGGGCAACAGGAGAACGGCTCGGTCTGCATCTCGAGCCGCGGCAACTACGGCGCCATTTCCGAACGTGACTGGCTGCCGGTGGGCGTGGACGAGTACGGCTACGTCGCCCCCGACCCGCTCGACCCCGACATCGTGTACGGTGGGCGCAGCGTGACGCGGTTCGACCGTCGCACCGGCCAGACCTCGACGGTCGGTCCGGTGGCGGGCCGCGGGGGGGCCGGCGCCTTCCGCTCGGTGCGCACGATGCCGGTCCTCTTCTCCGACGTGGACAAGCACACGCTCTTCTTCGCCAACAACGTGCTGTGGAAGACGACCGACGGCGGCGCTCACTGGACCGAAGTGAGCGGCGACCTGACGCGCAAGACGTGGGAGACGCCGGC
>PMKG01000201.1 GCA_003157675.1 Acidobacteriota bacterium | reverse complement strand
GTGCCGGCGATGATCGCCTGGAAGTCCATCTTCAGCGTGGAAGGCGCGAAGAAGGGCTTGGGCAGATTCGAGCAGTGGAAGCAGATGCACTTGTTGGGAGCGGCGCCGTAGTTGTTGTTCCAGTCGAGCAGCGCCGACGGCGTGAGCGAGGCCAGGCGCAGCGCGTGCATGCCGACGACGCCGCAGATGTCCACCTCGCAGGCGCTCGACATCAGCTCGTTGCTCATCATGCTCATGACCGTGCAGGGGACGACGCCGAAGAACTCCTCGAGCGACGTCCAGCACTGCACGGCGCTGATCGCGACGTCGGTCTCGCGCATCCAGGTGTCCACGACCGCGCCAAGCTTGGCCATCTTGACGAGCGAAGGCTCCGGCACGCCTTCGGTCGGCACGTAGCCGCGGATCGCCGAGAGCTTGGCCTGCACGCCCGCGTCGTCGTCTTTCAAGCGATTGATTCGGCCGACGATCTCGGAGAGGTCGATCGGCTCGACCGAGATCCCGGACGCCTCGAGCAGCTTTTCGCTGAACCTGACCGTGTTGAACGCGGCCGGCCGCGCGCCGATCGCCCCGATCCGGATCCGGCGCAGCCCCTTCACCACCCGGCAGACGCCGAGGAACCACTCGAGGTCGCGCGCGAACTCCGACGAGGACGGCGTTTCGGTGTGGCGAGTGGTGAGCGAATAGCGAATGCCGTACTGCTTCAGGTTGTTGCAGGCCGACATCTTGCCGCAGAAGCTGTCGCGGCGGTCTTCGATGGTCATCCGCGACGGCGTGTCGGGCGTGGCCTGGACCAGCACGGGCACGTCGAGGCCGGCCATCCGCAAGGCGTCTGCGATGCCGCGCTCCTCGCCGAAGTTGGGCAGCGTCACGAGGATCCCGTCGATCTCGTCCCGATGCCGCCGGAACAGGTCGGCGCACATCCGCGACTCGGCGCGTGTCTCGACCGCGCCGTGCTTCGTCTCCTCCGGCCCCGGCGCGATCGCGCGCACGCCGGCCCGCGAGAGGACGGCCAGCATCTCCTCGCGTCCGCTCCTGGCGAGATGGTCGGGGAAGAACCCGCGGTTGCCCACGATCACGCCGAGCGTCATCGGCTTGTTGGTGTCCATCTACTTCTGCCTCCGGGGAGAGAACTTCACGGTGTAGACGGTGCCGAGCGCCAGCAGCAGCCCGCCCCACCAGATGCCCGCGTGCAGCTCGCCGAGCACCACCGGCCTCGCGGGCGGTGAGAAGAGCCCGTAGAGACCCGCGCCCGTGATGAGCAGGCCGTAGGCGACGAGCAGCACGCCGACGAAGAACCAGATCGAGATCAGGTTGGGACGATGCATGGGCGAACCTTCCAATGCGGCAACCCTAAAGGGTCGCCCTATAAGGCTCTTGGCTTCAGGCTCTCGGCGGTGTCTGGCTCCCGGCCCCGAGCCGGACGGCGCCTGAAGCCCAGAGCCTAGAGCCGAGAGCCCGCGCGAGCTACCAGAAGATCACGTTCAACGTCACAAATGCGAGCGCGATCACCCCCGCCCAGAAGACCGGCCGCTGGTAGATCGGCAGGTGCCCCTCGCCGGGCACGTCGGTGCAGCCATACACCAGGCCGGTCAGCTCGCTCTCGGGCTTGGGCTTGGTGAGCAGGCTGACCACGACCGTGACAACGACGCACACGATCCAGGACCAGAGCGCGCGGTACATGTTCTCCGCCATGTCGCGGGCGTTGGTCGAGAGCGCGATGTACTTGAGCGCCGTCGGATCGAGCTTGACCCAGGCCCACATCCCGATCGACGAGAGCGTGCCCGCCAGCAGCCCCCAGAACCCGCCGGCCGGCGAGCAGCGCTTCCACAGCATGCCGAGCAGCACCGTGCCGAACAGCGGCGCGATGAAGAAGCTGAACAGCGCCTGCACGTAGTCCATGATGCTGAGGAACTGCATCACGAGGTACGCCGTGCCGATGCTCACGACGACGCCGACGATCGTGCACCACCGGCCCATCGTCACGTAATGCGCGTCGGTGGCGTCCTTGCGGACGAGCGCCTTGTAGATGTCGTACGTCCAGACGGTGGCGAAGGCCGAGACATTGCCCGCCATGCCGGACATGAACCCGGCGATGAGCGCCGTGATGCCGAGGCCCAGCAGCCCGGGACCGCAGTAGCGCGCGAGCATCAGCGGCAGCACCTCGTTGTAGCTGTGGCCGCCGGTCGCCACCGCCTGCGCCTCGCCGACCAGATGCGGCTGCAGCAACGCGAGGCCAAGGAGCCCCGGCAGGATGACGATGAAGGGCACCATCATCTTGAACCCGGCCCCGATGATCGGCGCCATCTTGGCCGAGCGCAGGTCCTTCGCCGCCAGCACGCGCTGCACGACCAGGAAGTCGGTGGTCCAGTAGCCGAAGGAGATGACCCACCCGAGGCCGAGCACGATCCCGGTCCAGTGAATGCCCATCGGGTTGTCGGTGAACGACCCCATCGTCCGCCACAGGTGGGTGTAGTCGCCGCCCGGGAAGTTGGCGTGGATGCGCGCCACCATGCCGCTCCAGCCGCCCGTTTCGATGAGGCCGATGATCGAGATGAGCAGCGCGCCCATCCAGATGAGGACGAACTGCAGCACCTCGTTGAAGATGGCCGACAGGAGTCCGCCGAGGCCGACGTAGACGGCGACGGTGATCGACGACACCCAGATGCTGAAGTTGATGTCCCAGCCGAGGACGACCTTCATGACGAGCGCCATCGAATACATGTTGATGCCGCTCATCAGCACCGTCATGAACCCGAAGGTGATCGCCGACAGCGCGCGCGAGGACTCGCCGAACCGCAGCTTCAGGTAGCCGGGCACCGAGTGGGTCTTCGAGATGTAGTAGAACGGCATCATCACGATGCCGAGGAAGAGCATCGCGGGAATCGCGCCGATCCAGTACCAGTGCGTGGCGAGGATGCCGTACTGGTAGGCCGCCGCGGCCCAGCCCATCAGTTCGAGCGCGCCAAGGTTCGCGGCGAGGAAGCTCAGGCCGGCGACCCAGGCCGTCATCTCCCGGCCGGCCAGGAAGAAGTCGTCGCCGGTCTTCGTGTAGCGCTTCAGGTAGAAGCCGATCCCGAGCACCATCGCGAAGTAGAGGGCGATGACGACCATGTCGACCGGCGCCAGCGCCAGCAGGCGCGACGGCGGGGCCGCCGGGCCGAGGGAGAGGGCGATCATCTGGATGGACATAACGCGTGTGCTCTTGGACGCGACCCCTCGCGCCGCCCCTCGGCCTGGCCCGGGGCGTTACTGACGGGTCAACGTCCGCAACTCGAAGACCTGGGCCGAGGCCGCGTGACCCTGCGGCTGAATCCTCACGACAACCTGCGTCTTGCCGCGCGTCAGCGCTTCGGGAATCGGATACTCGAAGTCGAGCATCTCGGTCGGGTGATACGGCAGCGTCTCGCTCGCGATGTGCTCGCCGTCGACGAGAATGTCGAACGCGCGCCGGCGCCCCTCGCTGCCGCGGCAGGAGACCGCCAGCGCGAGCGGCACACCCGGCCTTGTCTGAAGCCGGTAACTGAACCACCCGTCACCGGCGGCTTCGCGGCCCAGCCGGCCGTCGAAGTCGGGCTGCGTCGCGTGGGACACCTGGTAGTCGTGAGCCTTCTCGCTCTCGGGCGTGCCGAGGTCCACCGTGTCGATCGTCCGCGCGACGAGGCCGCGCTGCCTCGACCGGGCGGCGGCCGCCGCCTTCCGGTGCGCGTCCCACTCCGCCACGGTGTAGAAGTTCCAGTAGGCCGTGTACCTGATGTCGGACGCCCGATAGAACGGAACCATCGTCACGGCCACCTGCCGGTCGGTGCTGGCGAGCCTGAAAGTCAGCGGCGCGCCGAGCGCCGGTCTCAGCGCCGACGGGAGCATGCGAGCATCGCTGACCAGGGCCGGTACCTCGGGCATCGCCATGCGCCGGACGGGCGGCGCGCTCGGCCCGTAGCGGACCGCCGGCGTCAGCCCCTCGCGGCCCAGGTCGCCGACCATGAGGATCGGCCCTCTGAAGAGCGCCACGACTCTCGAGTCGCCGGGCATGAACTCCAGGCGCGACGACATCGGCACCTCGATCGACAGCGTGTCGCCGGTCTTCCACTCACGGTCCACGGTGACGTAGGAACCGGGCTTCCCCGCCACCGGTTGAGCCGCCCCGTTCACCGCGAGCGACACGCCGGAAAGCGCCCACGACGGATAGCGGACCTTCACCGCGAGGCGGACCGGCCTGGCCGCCGTGAACACCAGGCGGCTGGAATCCTGATCGGGGAAGCGCGTCTCCTGGCGGATGCGCAGCCCCTTGTCGCGCCAGCTCAGCTCCGAGGCGATGAACAGGTTCACGTAGAGCGTGTCGTCCGCGTGGAAGTAGATCGTGTCCGGGTACTTGCCGTGGTTCTCGAGGCCCGTGCCGACGCAGCACCAGAACGACGCGTCCGGCGTCGAGTAGGTGCGGAACGCACCGGGCAGCAGCGGGCAGTAGTAGAACATCCCGCCGGTCTCCGGGTCCTGCGAGGCGAGGATGNNATGTTGTAGGTGTTGCAGGTCTCCGAGGTCGAGGCGCCGAGGTGCTCGGAGAAGCGCTCCACGTCGAAGAACGACTCGTCGTCGCTGTTGCCGCCGTTGGCGTACGAGCGGTGCAGCGCCACGCGGTCCCAGAAATAGGTGGCGATGTCGCGATAGCGGGCCTCGCCGGTCATCTCGTACTCGCGCGCGGCGCCGATGATCTTCGGGATCTGGGTGTTGGCGTGCAGGCCGTCCATCAGGTCCTGGCCCCGGGCGAGCGGGTCCAGGATGAACGCGTGGTCGAAGGCCCTCGCGACCCGCAGGTACTCGGTGTTGCCGGTCGCCGCGTAGAGGTTGGCGAGCACTTCCACCATCCCGCCGTGCTCGGTCATCAGCATCGCCTGCTGCTGCTCGCGCGTGAGGCGGTCCATCCGGAACTTCACCCATGCCGCCTGCTTCTCGACGACGTCGAGCGCCTGGCGGTTGCCGGCGAGCTGGTAGATGTCGAGCAGGCCGGCCATGATCTTATGGACCGTATAGAAGGGCACCCAGACCTCGCGGCGCGCGNNGTCGAGCAGGCCGGCCATGATCTTGTGGAGCGTGTAGTAGGGCGCCCACACGCGCTGCCGGGCGTCGACGCGGTCGATCAGGCTCTCCGGAAACGCCGAGAGATACCCCTCGTGGTAGCCCCTGGACGGCGACGCCTGCTGGACCTTCGCCAGCTCGGCCACCATCAGGTCGCCGCGCGCCTTGAAGCGCGCGTCGCCCGTGCTGGCATACATCAGTGCCAGGGCCGAGAGGTAGTGCCCGACCGTGTGCCCGCGCAGCTCGACGTCGGGAGCCTCCCAGCCGCCGAGCGGCCTGGCGGTCGACGGCAGGCCGACGTTCACGCGGAAGTTGTGCAACAGGCGGTCGGGTTCGAGTTCGAGCAGGTATTGCTCGTCGCGCGCCATCGCGTCGCGGAACGGGCCATCGAGCAGCCGCACGTCCTCGAGTGGAAAAGGCAGCGCCTTGAACCGGACCACGGGTCTCACGGGCGAGGGCGGAGCGACCGCGGCGGGCCTGGCGCCGTACCAGGCGGCGCCGAGCGTCAGGGGGAACAGCAGGATCAGGAAGCACCGCGTCAGGTGCCACAGCTTCACGGTCGTCTCCGATTCACCCGCGCGGGGCCGGGAGTACGTGAACGTTCACGGTATAATACACGCCGCGCAGCGGACGGACAAACGGGCGTGAGTCCTGAGCCCTGAGCCTTGGAGAGGGGGCGATGAGCGTGAAGGTGAAGACGACCGTCCTCGTTTTGCTGCTGGCCTTCTGCTTCGCCCCCTCGTGGCCCACGGCGCGAAGCGCCCAACCGTCCGCCGCCCCCTCGCACGACTACCCGGTGCAGCCCGTGCCCTTCACCGCCGTCCACCTCGACGACGTGTTCTGGACGCCGCACATCGAGACCAACCGCACCGTGAGCGTGCCGTTCGCCTTCGAGCAGTGCGAACTGTCGGGCCGCGTCGAGAACTTCATCGAGGCCGCCAAGGCCCTGCGAGGCGAGGAGATCGCCAACAAGANNCGGGTATCTCTACACCGCCCGCACGATCGACCCGCAGCATCCCCACGACTGGGCCGGCAAGGAGCGCTGGGTCCTCGAGAAGGTGGACAGCCACGAACTCTACGATCTCGGCCACCTCTACGAGGCGGCCGTGGCGCACTACCAGGCGACCGGCAAGCGGACGCTCCTCGACATCGCGCTCCGGTCGGCCGACCTGCTCACCCGCACGTTCGGGCCCGGAAAGAGATCCATCTGGCCCGGGCACCAAATCACTGAAATGGGCCTCGTGAAGCTGTACCGCGTCACGGGCCGCGAACAGTACCTCACCCTCGCGAAGTTCATGCTGGACGAGCGCGGGCCCGACGGGAGCCCTGGGGCGGGGCGCACTTACAACCAGTCACAGGCGAAGATCGTCGACCAGACCGACGCGGTGGGCCACGCGGTTCG
>PMKG01000210.1 GCA_003157675.1 Acidobacteriota bacterium | reverse complement strand
ATCTTCTGGTGGCGGCGCTGGATCGAGCACTCGCGCTCGCCGAGGTGCACGACGGTGCCGTGGTGGTCGCCGAGGATCTGGAACTCGATGTGCCGCGGCGACTCGAGGTACTTCTCGATGTAGACGTCCTTCACGCCGAACGCCGCCTCGGCCTCGCGCTGCGCCGTCTTGAATGCCTGGCCGAAGTCGGACGGGCCCGTCGCGACGCGCATGCCGCGCCCGCCACCGCCGGCGGTGGCCTTGATGAGCACCGGGTACCCGATGTCCTTCGCGATCCTGAGCGCCTTCTCCTCGCTCTCGACGATCCCGTCGCTGCCCGGCAGCACCGGCACGCCCGCCTTCTTCATCACGCGCCGGGCGCGCGCCTTGTCGCCCATCAGGCGGATCACGCGCGGGTCGGGCCCGATGAACTTGATGTGGCACGCCTCGCAGACCTCGGCGAAGTAGGCGCTTTCGGACAGGAAGCCGTAACCCGGGTGGATGGCGTCGGCGCCGGTCACCTCGGCCGCGCTGATGACGGCCGGCACGCTCAAGTAGCTCTGCGCAGCACGGGCGGGCCCGATGCACACGTCCTCGTCGGCAAACCGCACGTGCAGCGAGTTGGCGTCGGCTTCCGAGTAGACGGCGACGGTCTTGATGCCCAGCTCGCGGCAGGCATGGATGACGCGGAGCGCGATCTCACCTCGGTTGGCGATCAGAATCTTCTTGAACAAAGGCAGGCGCCCCCTAGCGCTTAATGGCGAACAACCGCTCGCCGTACTGCACCGGCTGGCCGTTCTCCACGAACACCTTGACCACCGTGCCCTCGTACTCCGAGTCGATGTTGTTCATCATCTTCATCGCCTCGATGATGCACAGCGTCTGACCCGGCTTGACCTGGTCGCCCGGCCGGACAAACGGCGGCGCGTTCGGCTCCGGCGCCCGGTAGAACGTTCCCACGATGGGAGAGGTGACGATGGCCAGCTCGACATCGACGTCGAGGTCCGCCGCGGGCCCGGCCACGGCCGCGGGGGGGGCCGGCGGGGTTGGCGGCACGGCCGCCGGGAAGGCGACGGGGGCGGCGGCCGGGACCGCCTGAAGGGCCACCGGGCCGCCCTTCCGAATCCGCAGCTTGAAGCCCTCGGCCTCGAGCTCGAGTTCGCTGAACTCGTGGTCACGGGCGAGATCCAGAATCTGCCTGAGCTCGTCGACGTTGATCATCGCAACTCCACCTCGTCCGGCCAGGGCCGAGGTCTCGGGGTTCTCCGCAAGCCTGAAACGCCTATCCTATCAAAACACGGGGAGGAGATCCCGGTCCAGCTTGGTTGGGGTTGTCGGTGGGCGTGCGCTCAGGCCGAGCGCTCCCGGTCGGCCAGGATCGCGTCGAGCCAGCGTTCGAGCGCATCGGCCCGGCGCGCCGCCGGGGTCGGGTCGGCAGGAATGTCGGCGGTAGTCGGCGCGTCGGCGGGCGGTTTGGCCGTAGCGTCGGCGGACGGTCCGGCCGCAGCCTCGTCGGCCGCCGGCGACGGAGGCGGGGACGCGCCGAGGCCGGCCGCGAGGCGGGACACGGTTTCCTCGAGGTCGGGGTCGTTCGGGGCCAGCGTCAGGGCCCGGCGGTATTGCTCGAGCGCCTCGCCCTGCTGTCCCCGCTGCTGATGGATCTCGGCCAGCCCCCGGATGGCGGCGAGATTCTCGGGGGCCGCCGCCAGCACCTCTTTGAGTTCGGCCTGTGCGGCCTCCAGCTCGCCCTGTTCGATGAGGGCACGGCCTAGCGTGACGTGGGCCGAGAGGTACGCCGGATGGTGGACGAGGCCGGCGCGGCACGCCTCGATGGCCTCTTCGACCCGGCCCGTCCGGCGCAATGCCTCGGCCAGTTGCGCGAAGGCAATCGACGACGGGTCCTGTTCGAGCCGGCGCTTGAGTTCGTCGATGCGGAAATGTTCAGCCACGACTCGCCCTGCTCACTCGTCGTGTCCCCACGGGAACGGTCGACCCGGCGAGGCCGGGCACCCACCTTCACCCCGACGCCACGACCTCAGCTCGGGTCCGCCCAATCGGCGAACACCACGCTGATGCTGGCCGTCACCGACACCGCATGGCCCGCCTGGTCGTGCCCGTAGAAGATGACATGGGCAGCCGTCATGATGGAACTCGAGGTGTTCGCCAGTTCCGACAGCGGAGGCAGGATCTTCGCCTGCGCGTGCACGAGGACGAATGACAGTGTCGCGCCGGTCGCCGTGATGGTACCGGTCAATGCGCCGTCGAACGACGACGGCACCGCGGCGCCTACCGTCGCCGGCTCGAAGTCGACGTGATAGCTCGTGATCGTGATCGCGTTGGTGTCGGTCGGCGTCAGGCCCGACACGGTGTCCTTCAGCGCCATCCGGAGCGTGACCTGGCCCATGTCGTCGAAATGCGTCGGCACCCCCGTTGGCCCCGACGGCACGTTGGTCACCACGTCGGAAGACAGCGCGCTCGAGAAGACAGCCGTCTTCGCGCCGGGCGCCGCCTGCAGCAAGTCGACGATGAGATAGGACGAGCCGTTCCCCTGCTGCATCATGCTCTTGCCGCACGACGCGCTGAAGAGCAGCGCCGTGAGCGCCATGGCCGAGGCCAACGCCCGCCGGGAGACCTGCAAATCAAACCTTGTCACGGTCAGCCTCCTGCCGTTACTTGACGCGCATCACGCGTGGCGTGATGAAGATCAGAAGCTCTTCGTCCGAGTCGGCGATCGTCTCGGACTTGAACAGCCACTTGAGCAGCGGGATCCGCGAGAGCCCCGGCGTCCGGTAGTCGGTCCGGTTGCGCTGCTGTGAGGTGATGCCGCCGATGACCGTCGTCGCGCCGTTCTGCACGAGCACGGTGGTTGTCGCGCGCTGCGTGTTGATGGCGATGTTGCCGTTCGCCTGGACCTCGCCCGCCGACCCGTTGTCCACGTCCACCTGCAGGAGGACCGTGTCGGCCGGCGTGATGCGGGGCGTCACTTCGAGCGTCAGCGCGGCGGTCTTGAATTGCACCGTCGGCATCGGCTGCTGGACGACGACGCCCTGCTGGCCGGCGGTCGGCGGCGCGATTGTGGTCGTGTACGGGATTTCCTGGCCCCGCGCGATGCGCGCCTTCACGTTGTTCTGGGTCACCACCCGCGGCTGCAGGAGGACCTTGATCTTGCCCTCGTTCTCGAGCGCCTGCAGCGTCGCGTTGAGGTTGAGCCCGCCGTTGACGCTGCCGAGCACCAGGCTCGCCACGTTGGGCAGTGGCGTCGTGCCCCCCGAGGGATTGACGGAGATGTTGCCGTTGATCGTGTTGGGGAACGACGCGCCGGTCGTGTTGCCGAGCTCCGGTGTCGCCTGCCCGAGGAAGCCCCAGTTCACGCCGAGCTGGTGGGCAAACGTCTTCGACGTCGAGACGATGCGCGCCTCGATCTCCACCTGGCCCTCCGACTGGTCGAGCGAGTTGAGGAGCGCTTCCGCCTTCGCCAGGTACAGCGGCAGGTCGTTGATGACCACCGTGTTGGTGCGTTTGTCGACGGCGACCGTCCCGCGGGCCGACAGGGCGTTGCCCTTGAGCAGCGGCGCGAGATCCTCGGCCTCGGCGTAGTTGAGCGCCTTGGTCATCACCTTCAGCTCGCCCGACAGCGCCTGCTCCTCGGACAGCTTGCGGCGATTGGCCTCCTCCTCGGAGAGGACGGTGATCGGCGCGACGCGGACGATGGTGCCGTCGACGACGTAGCCGAGCTTGTTGGCGCGGAGGATGCTGTCGAGCGCCTGGTCCCAGGGCACGTCGCGCAGCGCCACGTCCACCGTGCCCTGCACGGCGGGGTCGATGACGAGGTTGAGCCCGCTGATCTCGGAGAAGGTCCGGAGCACGGCCCGGAGGTCCGCGCCCTGGAAGTCGAGCGTGACCGGGTGGCCGGTGTACCGGCGCTGAGTTCCCGTCTGCATCTGCGTCAGCGTCTGCGTCCCCGGCGCGCCGACGACCTGCCCGAGGGGCGGCGCCGCCTGAGGGGCACCGGCCTGGAGCTCGCCGTCGCGCGGCGGCTCGGGCGCCTTGACCGCCTGGGGCTCGGACGCCGGCGTCGCTACCTCGGCCGCCGACGCGTTGTCGTCCGCGAAGTTCACGTGCAGCTCGTTGCCCACCGAGTTGAGCGTGTAGGGTACCGGACGGGCCAGGTCGAACACCACGCGGGTTACCTGCGGGCTGGCGCTGTACGAGGCCACGCGGACCCGCTCGATCGCGCCTCTCCCCACCGGGATTGCCGCCGGCACCTCCGGCGAGACGCCCGCGAAGTCGAGAATCAGCCGGTGCGGAGGAGTCCGCATCATCTGCGTCGAACTGGCCGCGAGCACGCCATTGCCGGCGAGCGTCACGTCGATCGAGCGCGCGCCGGCGTTGGTCCGGACCGCCTCGAGACGCGTGGCCGCCGGCCCGGCCGGCCTGGCCAGGTTCGGCGCCGTCGCCGACGGCGACGGAGAGGCCGTCAGGCGCACGGACGGCGACACGTCGTCGGGCACGACGTCCACCTCGATCGTGTTCCGATCGCTGTGGACCGTGTGCTGCGCCGGCGAGGCCAGCAGCACCCGCACCCGGGCGACGGCCGCGCCGTCCGGTCCGACGGCGTCCTCCACCGTGACGGCCGCGACCGGCCCGGCCGGTGACGCCGCCACGCGGTTGGCGACGCCGGCCGCCGTGGCGTCTCGGAGGTCGACGAGCACGGTCAGCGGGTCGGGCCGGCTGGTCACGTACGCGACCGGCTCGGACGCCTCGAGCACCACCGACGCGCCGCGCGCGCTGGCTTTCGCCGAGATGCTGTTCAGCCGAGCGTGGGGACGCACCGGCTCGACAGCCGCGAACCCGGCCATCACCGTGCAGGCCGCCAGGACTGCCACCAGCCCCGCCCGGACGCCGGCCTCGTGACCGGCCCTCGGGTTCGCCCCCTTCAGCTCCGCCGTTCCCCGGAAAGTCGAGTTGTGCCGCATCTACTTGACCTCTTCGACCGCGCGCAGTGTTTTGCGAATCTCCCGTTGCTTGGCGAGCGACAGCGGGTCGCTCACCTCCTGGAGGATCAGCACGCTATCGGCGGTGATCGCTTTGACGATCCCGTCGGCCAACCGGTCGTTCGTGTGCAGGATGTATTGGCGCTTGGCGTCCGGGCCGAGCACGATGGCCACGAACTTGCCGTCGGTCTGCAGGATTCCCTTGACCGTGAGATCGACCGTATAGATGCCGGGGAGACCCTCGGCCCTGGCGCGTTGATGGACGCCGGTCCCGGGGTTCCAGAGACTCACGAACGGGTCTCGCCGGCCCTCCGGGCGATAACTGTAGCCGGTCTCGCCGGGCGTCTCGGGCGGCGTGGAGGGCTTCGCGGCCGCCGGGGGCTTCGATCCCGTCTGGGGCGGCACCGGTGCCGACGGTCTGACCGTCACAGGCGCAGCCGGATGGGCTGGAGGCGTCGCCTTCGCGGGCTGCGCGCTTTGCCCGGAGGTCGGCCGCCCGACCCCGGATTGCGCCGGGGCGAGCGCGGCAAAGGCCAGCACGATCAGGACGGCCGCCAGCCTGAACGGAAGTTGACGCGTCATGGGCGCAGGCCTCCGCGAGATGCCCCAGGCGCCGGCTGCCCGGGCGGTGTGGCGGGCGGCTTCTGCCCGGGGATCGGAACGGGCGTCTTGTTCTCGAGCAGAATGTACGTCGTCGCCACGCAGGACGCCGTGATCGTCGAATCCGGCTCGGAGCGATCCTTCGCCTTGATGTCGACCGAGCCGATGTGGATGATGCGCGGGAACTTGCTCACCCGGTCGAAGAACAGCCCCAGGTTGTGGTACGACCCGTCGAACTCGAGGGCGATCGGCACCTCGGCGTGCAGCTCCTTGACCACCAGCGTGAGCGAGGGCTTGAAGTGACGGATCGTGAGGTTCGACCGGACGGCCAGCATCTGCAGCCGTCTGAGCAGGTCGGCCATGTCCTTCTCTTCCGGCAGCACGTTCCTCAGCGTCTCGAGTCTCGCCTCGAGCGCGGCCACCTCGGCGCGGAACTGCGGCAGGCGCCGCGCGATCGCCTGCCCCTTGCGGATGTCGTTCTGCAGGGCGTCGAGCTTCTTCTGGCGCTGGGTCATCTCTGCCTGCATCGGTGACGCGTACAGGTAGAAGAACGAGGCCAGACCCGCCACGGACAGCCCGAGGAACGCCCCCACCTGTCCGTACCACGGCAGCTTGCTCAGTGTGCCAGCCACGTCTCCCTTTCCTCCGCGGCCACGGCCGCCTGGTATCCCCGGCGCGATCGTCCTGCGCCGTCTTCACGCCTTCCCCGCGCCGGAGCGCGCCTACGTCCCCGGCTGGACAAACGTCGCCTTGATCGAGAACTTGTTTGGCGTCGGCCCGCCGCCGGCCTGGGCCGCCTCGGCCTGGCTCTCGAGGATCTCCACCGGCTTGAAGTACCCACTGGCCTTCAGGTTGTCGGCGAAATCCGACAGCGCGGTGAGCGAGGTGCACCGTCCGGTGATCGTCAGCTCGTCGCCCTCCTGCTTGACCTCGGTGAGCCAGAGCAGGTTCGGGACGCTGCGGCTGATCTCGTCGAGCATGTGGACCGGACCTTCGCGCCCCTTCCGCAGATCCTCGATCAGGGTCACCCGCAGCTGCAGCTGCGCGCGGCGCGCGTCGTAGGCCTGGACCTGCTGGATGAGCTCCCGCAGCCGTGCCGTCTCCTTCTGGCTCGTCACGATGTCGGCTTCGATCTGGCGGCTGTGGGCCGCGAGCGACCAGTACCACAAGCCGACGCCCAGCGCCGTTACGAGCAGGATCGCGCCGCACGCGAGCGTCGTTCTCTGCTGCGTCGCCGGCACGCCGAATCCGGCGCCGAAGGCGCGGCGGCGAGCGCGGTCATGGTCCCCGGCGATCAGGTTGATGCGAATCATCGGTCGCCTGCCCGTCTGAGTGCCAGCCCCACGGCCACGGCGGCGGTCGGGGCCACGTCGTCGCCGGCGCCGAACCGGGCGCCGTCGAATTCGATCCGCCGGAACGGATCGAGCCAGTCCACCGGCGTGCCGAACCGCTCCGACAGCCGCTCGACGAACCCGTCCACGCGCGACGAGCCGCCGCTGACCAGCACGCGGTCGATCCGGTCCGACGCCGCCGTCGCCTTGAAGAAGTCCAGCGTCTTCTGGACCTCGAGCAGCAGGCTCTCGGTCACGGTGCGGAGGATCGGTGCGACGTCGGCCGCCTCGATCCCGTCGACCGGCTCCCCCTTCTTCGCGCGCTCGGCCCGCTCGAAGGAGAGGCCGAGTTCCTTCTGCAGCGCCTCGGTAAAGGCGTTGCCGCCCATCGAGATGTCACGCGTGAACAGCGACTGTCCGCCCGAGACGATGTTCATGTTGACGGCGCTCGCGCCGGCGTTCAGCAGCGCCACGACGGCGCCCGGCTCGACGTCGTAGTTCGCCTCGTACACGTTCTGCACCGCGAAGCCGTCGACATCGACCACCACCGGCGTCCGGCCCGCCTGCCTGATGACATCCGTGTAATCGGCGATCTTGTCCTTCTTCGCCGCGACGAGCAGGACCTCCATGTTCCCCTTGGCGCCGGCCGGGGGCGACGAGAGGATCTGGTAGTCGAGGTTCACGTCCTGGATGTCGAACGGGATGTACTGCTCGGCCTCCCACTGGATCGACTCGGACAACTCGGCCTCGGTCATCACCGGCAGCGTGATCTTCTTGACGATCACCGAATTGCCGGAGAGCGAGGCCGCCACCTCGCGTGTCTTGATCCGGGCGGAGGCAAACAGCCGGTCGAGCGCGCCGGCCACGGCCGTCGCGTCGATGATCGCCCCGTCGACGATGGCGTCGGCGGGCACGGGTTCGGTCCCGAAGCCGACCACCTTGTAGGAGCGGCCGGAGGGGCGGAGTTCCACCACCTTGACGACCGTCGACCCGATGTCGAGACCTGCGACAGGTTTGTATCTGGCAAACACGCCATGCCCTCTTCGTCGAAGCCGGCCGCGGGCGGGCGGACGGTCACCTCAGCAGCAGCGCAAGCCCGATGCCAACCGGGCGCCTCGCGGATGTCGCCTGTTCCACCGCGATTCGTTGCGGAAATCGCGATCCGCGACCATCGGCCCCTCGCAATCCCTGCCGGCACCGTCCGTCCCGATCACGGTTCCGTTACTCGACAACACCGTTTCGCACTTGGTGTTATCGGTCGCCGACCCGTCAGGACGCAGGGACCAACACCACCCGTCCTGGCGTCGAGCCGGCCGGGAGCCCCAAGCGCCCGACGGGGCGGAGCACGACCCCGACCTGAACCGGCTCGATGACCCGGGCGTGCGCCGGCAGCTGCCCGGGTGACTGTAGCACGGGCCGTGTCTCATCGTTGCACACTTCCTCGGAGGCTTGACAGCAGGGCCAGGGCTGGCTATCATTTGGGTTTGCCGTCGTTTCAAGAACACCCACAGGGAACGGTGCGATGCGGACGTTTACGCCAAGTGCGGACAAGATCGAGAGACAGTGGCACGTGATTGACGCCGGGAGCCAGGTGCTCGGGCGGGTTGCGTCGGTGGCGGCGAAGCTGCTCCAGGGCAAGCACAAGGCCACCTACACGCCTTTCCTCGATACCGGCGATCACGTCATCGTGATCAACGCGGCGACGGTCAAGCTCACCGGCCGCAAGGAAGAGCAGAAACTCTATCGCTACCACAGCGGCTACGAGGGCGGCCTGCGCGAAGAGCGGGCGAAGGACGTTCGCCAGAAGAGCCCGGTGCGGATGGTGGAAGAGGCGATCCGCGGCATGCTGCCGAAATCGAAACTCGGCGACGCCATGTATCGCAAGCTCAAGGTCTACCGCGGAGCGGACCACCCGCACACCGCACAGAAGCCAACCCAGTTCAAGGTAGCCTAACGTGTCAGTCATCCAGTATTACGGCACCGGCCGGCGCAAGACCTCGGCCGCGCGAGTGTTCCTGCGACCCGGCAAGGGCGGCATCAGCGTCAACCGCCGCCAGTTCGAGAACTTCTTCCCCGCCGAGTCGCTGCGCGTCCAGGTTCGTCAGCCGTTGCTGCTCACCGAGACAGCCGACAAGTTCGACATCCTCGCCACCGTCAAGGGCGGCGGGGTGTCCGGCCAGGCGGGGGCCATCCGGCTCGGCATCGCCCGCGCGCTGTGCGAGTACAACGCGGAGCTCCGGGGGCGGCTGAAGAAGGAAGGGCTGCTGACGCGCGACTCGCGCGCCAAGGAACGGAAGAAGTACGGCATGGCTGGCGCGCGCAAGCGTTTCCAGTTCAGCAAACGTTAACTGTCTCATTTCGCACCGAAGGTGGAGGGCGCTTGTCCGGGATCGCCATGAAAGAACTGCTGGAGGCCGGGGTCCACTTCGGCCACCAGACCAAACGCTGGAACCCGAAGATGAAGGAATTCATCTTCGGCCAACGGAACGGGATCTACATCATCGACCTCGGGAAGACGGCGAAGCTGTTCCGGGAGGCCGAGGAGTTCGTGACCCGCCTCGCGTCGGACGGCGGCACGGTCCTGTTTGTCGGCACCAAGCGGCAGGCCCAGGACGCCATTGCCGAGGAAGCGCAGCGCAGCGGCATGTTCTTCGTGAACCAACGCTGGCTGGGCGGCCTGTTGACCAACTTCTCCACGATCCAGAAGAGCCTCGGCCGGCTGCGAGAGTTGGAGACGATGGCCACCGACGGGCGCTACGACACGCTGTCGAAGAAGGAGGTCGCGCGGCTCGAGAAGGAGAAGCGCAAGCTCCAGAAGAACCTCGACGGCATTCGCCTGATGACGAAGCTGCCCGACGCGGTCTTCATCGTCGACACGCACAAGGAACAGATCGCGGTCGACGAGGCGCGGAAGCTGAAGATCCCGGTGATCGGCGTCGTCGACACCAACAGCGATCCCGACGAGGTCGACTTCGTGATTCCCGGCAACGACGACGCGCTGCGCGCCATCCGGCTGTTTGCGTCGCGTCTCGCGGACGCGATCGTCAGCGGGCGCGGCCTCCGCGAAGCCGTGCACGCCGAATCGGCCGCCGACGCCGACGGGTCGGCCGACGCCCAGCGCGGCGCGCGGAACGTCCGCCGCCCGCGGCCGGAACACCCCCAGGCGCCGACCACGGTCCCGGCCTAGGACGCGGTTCGAGACGAGTCACCGTGTAGGGGTGGGTTCGGCAGCCCACCCCTACAGTTTTTTTGTACGGAGCACGGAAAGGAACGCGATGGCTATCACCGCAGAACAGGTCAAGATCCTGCGCGACCGCACCGGCGCAGGCATGATGGAATGCAAGGCGGCGCTCACCGAGACGAACGGCAACGTCGAGGAGGCGATCACCGTGCTGCGCAAGCGCGGCATGGCCAAGGCCGCGTCGCGCAGCGGCCGCGCCACCAGACAGGGCGCCGTCGGCACCTACGTCCACATGCCCATCACCGAGGGCTCCGGCCCGTTCGGCTTCGCCAAGCTCGGCGTGCTCGTCGAGGTCAACTGCGAGACCGACTTCGTCGCCAAGACCGACGACTTCAAGACGCTCGTCAAGGAGCTGGCGATGCAGGTGGCCGCCGCCGACCCGAAGTGGATCGGTCGGGACCAGGTGCCCGCCGCGGAGGTCGAGAAGGAGAAGGAGATCTACCGGGCGCAGATGGCCGAGTCGGGCAAGCCGGCCCCGGTCATCGAGAAGATCATCGAGGGGAAGCTCGGCAGCTATTACGAGCGCGTCTGCCTGCTCGACCAGGTGTCGGTGCGCGACGGCTCGATGAAGGTGTCGCAGATGATCGCGGCGGCGGTGGCCAAGACGGGCGAGAACATCACCGTCTCCCGCTTCGCGCGCTTCAAGCTCGGCGAGGGCGCGGAATAGGGAAGAGGGACGAGAACCCCGAGTGCCGGGCGGCCGCCCGCGAGCCGTCCGGCATTTTCTTTATCTTCTGTTCTATAATCCCCTGCTGTATGCCATCCTCGCCCGCGACGCCCGCCTATCGACGCATCCTCCTCAAACTGTCGGGCGAAGCGCTCATGGGCGATCACGCCTACGGGATCGACCCCTCCGTCGCCAACCGGATCGCCCGCGACGTCGCCGAGGTCCGGGGGCTCGGCGTCGAGATCGCGATCGTCATCGGCGGCGGCAACATCTTCCGTGGCGTGGCCGCGAGCACCAGGGGCGCGGACCGTTCGACGGCGGACTACATGGGGATGCTGGCCACCTGCATCAATGCGCTGGCGCTGCAGGACGCGCTCGAGCACGCGGGCGTGACGACCCGGACGCTCACCGCGATCGAGATGCGGGCCATCGCCGAGCCGTTCATCCGCCGCCGCGCGATCCGCCACCTCGAGAAGGGGCGCGTCGTCATCTTCGCGGCCGGCACCGGCAACCCGTATTTCACGACCGACACGGCTGCCGCGCTGCGCGCGATGGAGATCAAGGCGGACGTCCTGATGAAGGCCACCAAGGTCGACGGGATCTACACCGCCGACCCGGTGAAGGTCCCCGAGGCGCAGCGGTTCGACCGGATTTCGTACCTCGACGTCGTCGTCAAGGGTCTCGAGGTGATGGACGCGACGGCGATCTCGCTGTGCAAGGACAACCGGATGCCGATCATCGTCTTCAACCTGCGCACCGACGGGCAACTGAAGCGGGCCGTGCTCGGCGAGCGCGTCGGGTCGTTGGTCACGGCGGACTGAGTCGCGCGACTCGCGTCGCCGTCCGCCCACCTGTCGGAGCTGACACATGGACGTGAACGATCTCAAGAGCCTGAACGCGGAAGTGAAGAAACGGATGGCGGGAGCCCTCGAGCACCTGCGCCACGAACTGGCCGGCGTGCGGACCGGGCGCGCGAGCACGGGGATCCTCGACCCGGTGCACGTCGAGGCGTACGGCACGCGGGTGCCGCTCAACCAGGTGGCGTCGCTGTCGGTGCCCGAGCCCACCATGATCGTCGCGCAGCCGTTCGACCCGACGCTCATGGGCGCCATCGAGAAGGCCATCCGCGCGTCGGACCTCGGGTTGAACCCGAACAACGACGGCAAGATGATCCGGATCCCCGTGCCGCCGCTGACCGACGACCGCCGGAAGGAACTCTCGCGCCACGTCCACAAGATGGCCGAGGAAGCGCGGAACGCGATCCGCACCGTGCGCCGCGACGCCAACGACCGGCTCAAGAAGCTGGCCAAGGACAAGAAGGTCTCCGAAGACGACGAGAAGCGCGGCCTCGACGACGTGCAGAAGATCACCGACCAGGAAATCAAGCAGGTCGACGACCTGCAGAACAAGAAGGACGCGGAACTGCTGTCCCACTGAGCGTCGAACATTCACGGCCCCGGGACGCCGGCCATCAGGCCGCCCGACCGGGGCCGTCTCGAACGCCGCCGCCTCCCCGCGACCCATCCCCGGCCGTCGAGCCCCTGGGGCAATCCCGAGCGTGGAACGTGTGGCGGTCGGTCACGACCTTGAACCGGACCACGGCCTTATCGGACCCATCATGCTGAACCACACCCGTCGTTTCGTCATCATGCTCCTGGCCTCGTGCCTGCCCCTCGCCGCCTGTTCTTCATCGTCGGACACCGGCGGCGCCGCGCCGGCCGGCGGCCGCGCGGGCGGGCGCGGGGGCGGCGGGCCGGTGCCCATCGTCTCGACGCGCGTCCTGCAGAAGCCGATGCCGGTCACCCTGTCGGCCGTCGGCGCGGTCGAGTCGATCGCCAGCGTCCAGATCCACGCGCAGGTGACCGGCCAGCTGAGCGACATCACGTTCGTCGAGGGCCAGGACGTCGAGAAGGGACAGCCGCTGTTCAGCATCGACTCGCGGCCGTTCGACGCCGCCCTGCAGCAGGCCGAGGCGGTGGCGGCCCGCGACACGGCGACGTGGCAGAACGCGCAGGCCCAGCAGGCGCGGCTCGACAGCCTGTTCACCCGCGGGCTGGTGTCCCGGGACCAGTACGAAGCTCAGCGAGCCAGCGCGGCCGCGCTCGCCGCCACGGTCGCGGCCGACAAGGCGGCGATCGACACCGCGCATCTCAACCTCCAGTTCACCCGGATCACGGCGCCGATGTCGGGACGCACCGGCTCGCTCGGGGCCCACGTGGGCGATCTCATCCGGGCCAACGACACGAGCGCGCTCGTCGTGATCAACCAGCTGTCGCCCGTGTACGTGGCGTTCTCGGTCCCCGGCCTCTACCTCTCGAAGGTCCGGCGGTACCAAGGTGAACGGCCGCTCCAGGTCTCGGCGGTCATCCCGCCAGGCGCGGACCAGTCGGCGATGGCGGCGCCCGGACAGGCGCCCGCCGCGATCACCGCCCAGCAACGGGGTACCGTCACGTTCATCGACAACACGGTCGACCCGACGACGGGCACGATCCGGCTGAAGGCCACCTTCGCCAATGCGGACCGCCACCTCTGGCCGGGCGCGTTCGTCCAGGTGGTGCTCGACCTGACCACCGACCCCAATGCCGTGGTGGTCCCCGCCGTGGCGGTGCAGACGTCGCAGGACGGACAGTACGTCTACGTGGTGAAGACGGACCGGACGGTCGAGATGAGGCCCGTGAAGGTCGATCGGCAGCAGGGAGACGAGATGGTCATCGCGAGCGGCGTCAGCGCCGGTGAAATTGTCGTCACCGACGGGCACCTGCGGCTCACGCCGGGCGCCCGCGTCGTCGAGCGCGGCGACGCCGCGGCGGATCGCGGCCAGACGGGAACACGCGCCGGCCGGGGCGCGCAGGGCGACAGGTAGGCGGAGGACCACATCATGAACTTCGCC
>PMKG01000237.1 GCA_003157675.1 Acidobacteriota bacterium | reverse complement strand
GATCGAGACGACCAGTCGCAGGTTGGCCTCGACCAGTTCCTTCTTCGCCTGCTCGGCCTGCGCCTCGCCGCGGCGGATCGTGTCGAGCGTGCGCCGGAGCTGCTCGGGCGTCTCCTCGAGCTCGTCGGCCTGGCGCTTGACCTCGGCCTTGAACTCCCGCTGGCGCTGCGCCGTCGTCTTGCGCTCGTCTTCCTTGAGCCGGGCCTTCTTGGTCTTCGGGTTGAGCAGCCGGTCGAGGCCGTCGACCTCGCGCTGCAGCCGCTGGATGCGCTCGACCGATTCCTTGATGTCCTCGATCAGCCGGCGCTTGACCGACTCAGTGAACTCGATCGCCCGGACGAGCTGCGAGACGGCGATGCGGGCCCGCAGCGTCTTCCACCGGGCCCGGCGGTACTTCCGCTTGTCCTTCTTCGGCGTCGCCGCGAGCTTCTCGAGCAGCTTCTCGTAGATGCCACGCGCCTTGCGGACGGCGTCGATCTGGTGCTGCACCTCGCGCGTGCGCTCGGCGATCCGCTCGTCGGTGATCTCCTCGTCGTTGAAGATCACGAGTTCCCGGATGCTGCGCTCGCGTGCCTTGAGGCGGTCGCCCATCTCGATCACCTTCCGCGCGACGGTGGGCGTGCGGGAGATCGACTTGATGACGGCCAGCTTGCCGCGCTCGATCCGCTTGGCGATCTCGACCTCGCCCTCGCGGGTGAGCANNAGGTACATGCGGACGGGATCGTTGGTCTTGTCCAGGGCGCCCGGCGTGAGGTCGAGCTCGAGCTCCTCCCCGGCTTCCTGCTTGTCCTCGCGGTACTTCTGCTCCGAGTCGACGACCTCGATTCCTGCCGTGCCGAACGTGTTGAACAGGTCGTCGAGCTCGTCGGGCGAGGTGATGTCCGACCGCAGCAGGTCGTTCACCTCGTCGTAGAGCAGGTAGCCTTTCTCCTTGCCGATGGAGATCAGCTGCCGTACCTCGTCGTATTTATCCTCGATCGACAAGGGCAGTCCTCCTCGAAATCACGATGTTCACGCACCCGGACCGAACGGTCAGGCCATCCTGAGCCGATCGATCTCCCGGCTCAATTCCACCTTCCGCTGCAGCACGCTTTCGAGCGGGTCGCCGCTCGTGCCGGCCGACTGGAGACGCTCGATCTCGCGCTGCAGGCCGGCGCGCTCCCGCTCGAAGCGCATCAGCCTCAGCTCGTTCGCCGACTCCTCCGCCGGCACCGGCCGCTCGGCCACCGCGGCGATGCCGGTGACCAGGCGTGTCTCATCACTATTTAGACGTGCGAGCAGGGCTGAAGGGAGGTCTTCCGTCCCGCTGTCGCAGAGACCCTGGGCGATTTCCAGGATTCTCCGTGTCAGCAGCATCTCGAGATCCTCCGCCCCCAGCCGCTCGAGCGCCGCCCGTGCCCCGTCCTCGTCGTGGAACACGGCCCAGATGAGACCCCGTTCCGCCGGCCGGATCTGGCCGAAGCTCGGCAGTTCCTTCGCCGTCAGCGTCGTCCGCCGCTCGACCGCCGCCTTCCGAATCTCGGCGCGCACGACGTCCTCGGTGATGCGCGCCTTGTGCGCCAGCCGGTCGGCGAACTGGTCCCGGCCGGCGGCGTCCGGGATCTGCGCCGCGACGGGCAGCATCCGGTTCAGGAAGTCGCGCCGCACCTCGTCGCTGCCGAAATCCCTCCCCTGGGCCGCCCGGTCGATCAGGTACTCGACGTACGGCCGCGAGGCCTTGATGAGGTCCAGGTACGCCGCGACGCCGTTCTTCCTGATGAAGCCGTCCGGGTCGTCGCCGGGCGGCAGCAGGGCGACGTTCACCAGGAAGCCCTCCTGCACCAGGAGCAGCGAAGATCGCTCGGCCGCCCCCTGCCCGGCGGCGTCGGGGTCGTAGCTGAGCACGACCTTCGACGCGAACCGCCGCATCAAGTGCGCCTGCTGCGGCGTCAGCGCCGTGCCGCACGAGGCGACCACGGTCAGGACGCCGGCCTGCAGCGCCAGCGCGAAATCGAAATACCCCTCGACCAGCACCGCGTAGCCGACGCGCCGGATGTCCGCCTTCGTCAGGTGCAGCCCGTAGAGGGTCCGGCCCTTCGAGTAGATCGGCGTTTCCGGCGAGTTCAGGTACTTCGGCTGCTGCTCCGCCTCCATCGCGCGGCCGCCGAAGGCGACGACCGAGCCGCTGTCGCGGCAGATCGGGATCATCAACCGTCCCCGGAAGCGATCGACCGTCTGCCCATCCTCCCGCTGCACGACCAGCCCGCTCTTGACGAGCAGCGGGAGGTCGAACCCCTGCTTGACGAGCGCCGCCTTCAGCGCCTCGCGCGAAGGGAGCGCGAACCCCAGGCCGAGCCGATCGATCGTCTCCCGGCTGACCCCGCGCGCGGCAAGCTGCCGCCGCGCCGTGCCGCCTGCCGCCGAGGCCAGCTGCTCCCGGAACCGGGTGGCCGCCACCTCCTGGATCTTGAGCAGCGTCTCTCGCTCGACGCTGTCGGTCTCGTCGGCGCCGGTCGGCTCGGGCACCGTCATCCCGAACTTGTGCGCGATGTGCCGCACCGCGTCCTGGAAGCCGACCTTCTCCTGCAGCTCCACGAACTTGAACACGTCGCCGCCGGTCTGGCAGCCGAAGCAGTAGAAGAAGCCCTTCTCCGGGTTCACGTGGAACGACGGCGTCTTCTCTCCGTGGAACGGGCACAGCCCCTTCCACGTCGCTCCCGACTTCTTGAGCGGCACGTAGTCCTGCACGACCGCGACGATGTCGGCGCGGGCCCGCAGGTCGTCGATGAAGCTGTGCGGGACCAGGGCCATATCTGACGCTTGCAGGATTCGGGTTTCAGGAATCCCGAATCCTGCCTATTCCTTCAGCTCCACAACAGTGACGCCGCCTCCGCCCTTCTCGGGCGCCGCCGGCTGGTAGCTCGAGACCAGCGGATGGTTCCTCAAGTACTCGGCGATGGCGCGCCGGAGCTGGCCGGTGCCGTATCCGTGAATCACGCGGATCGTGCGCTGCTCGGTCAGCAGCGTCTCGTCGAGGAACCGCTCCGTCCGCGCGAGGGCCTCCTCGACCGTGCAGCCGATCACGTTCAGGTCGGAGAAGGCCCCGTCCCCGCGCGGCTTGAGCTGCACGTTGACGTTGACGCGGCCCGCCGCCGGCGCGCCGCCGCCGGCCTTCACCAGCAGGCGCAGGTCGGTCACCCTCGTGCGCAGCCGCTTCCCCTGCATGTCGACTTCCGCGTCGTCGCCGTGGAGAGCGGCCAGCGTCCCTTCGAGCCCCAGGCCCGCCACGGCGACGCGATCGCCCACCGAGGGCCGCGCGTCGATCGGCACCGGCGCCTCCGTCCGAGGACTCTCGGCTCCGTGGAACTTCGCCGCGGCCGCTTCGACGGCCAGCCGCGCCTCGAGCCGCGCCGTGCCCGCGTCGCCGGTCGAGATCGGCGGTCCGCCGAGCGTCCGCTTCGAGAGCTGCCGCTCGGCCTGCGCGGTCATTTCCGCCGCCTTCTTCTTGAGGTCGTCGATGACCTGGTCGATCTCGCGCCGCGCGTCGCGCAGCCGATCGTCGAGCCGGTCTTCGGTCTTGCGGCGGAAGGTCTCCTCGCGCTGCCGCAGCGCGTCCTCGCGCGCCTTCAGGCGCGACTCCGACTCGCCAATCAACTGACGCTCCCGGGCGACGAGTCGGCGCTCGTGGTCGAGGTCGTGGAGGTTCTGATCGATCTTGGCCAGGTGTTCGGCGAGTTGCGCGTCGCGCTCGCTCAGGTTCTGGCGCGCCCTGGTCAGGATCCCCGCGCCGAGGCCGAGCCGGCCGGCGATCTCGAGCGCCAGGCTGCGGCCCGGCGAACCGTACACCAGCCGGTAGCTGGGCGCGAACGACTCGGGGTCGAAGCCGAACGCCGCCACCACCACGCCGGGCGTCGTCGTCGCGTAGGTCTTGACCGCCTCGCTGTGGCTCGTGCAGACGACCATCGCCCCGCGCGACCTGAAGTGGTCGACCACGGCCGTGGCCAGCGCTCCGCCCTCGCCCGGGTCGGTCCCCGAGCCGAGTTCGTCGAACAGCACCAGCGCCGGCAGCGCCAGCATCCGATCCATGCTGACGATGTTGGTGACGTGCCACGAGAAAGTGCTCAGGTTGGCGGCAATCGACTGCTCGTCGCCGATGTCGGCGAACACGCTCCGGAAGACGGGCAGGCGGGAACCGGGCGCGGCCGGCACGTGCAGGCCGGCCTGCGCCATCAGCGCCAGCAGCCCCATCGTCTTGAGCGCGACGGTCTTGCCGCCGGTGTTCGGGCCGGTGANNCTCGGCGACCTCGAGCAGCCGCTCGGCGACGGCCCGAATCAGGAGCGGGTGACGGGCCGACCGGAGCTCGAGCCCGCCGTCGTTCGACATCACCGGCTCGACGCCGCCCACCACCTGCGAGAAACGCGACTTGGCCTGCACGACGTCCAACTCGGTGGCCGCCTCCAGCGTTCGCTGGAGATCGAGCGCCCGCCGGCGGAACGCGTCGGTCAGGGCCAGGAGGATCCGATGGACCTCCGCGGCTTCCTGCTCTTCGAGGGCCACGACATCGTTGTTGATCTCGACCGTGCTGAGCGGCTCGAGGTACAGACTGGCGCCGCTTGCCGAGCTGCCGTGGATGATGCCCGGGATGGCCGCCCGGTGCTCGGAGCGCACGACCAGCACGTAGCGGCCGTTGCGGTCGGTGACGATCTGGTCCTGCAGGTAGCGGGACGTGTCGCGGCCGCGCAGGTACGACTCGAGCGTCGTCCTCAGGCGCGTGCGCTGTTTCCGGAGGCGATCCCTGATCGACCGGAGTTCGGCGCTCGCCTGGTCGTTGACCTCGCCGCTCGCGTCGATCTTGTGACGGATGTCGGCCACTTCGGACTTGAACGACGCGGCCATGTCGACGAGCGACGAGAGGAACGCGTAGCTGCCGGCGGCGCGCTTGACGGCCGTGCGCGTCTGGTCGAGCGAGTCGAGGAAATCGGCGAGCCCCAGCAGCCGCAGCGGTTCGAGCGGACGACCTTCGACGGCCAGGGCCGCGAGCGTGGCGTTGATGTCGGGCGGCGCCTGCAGCGGGAAGAGCCCGCCGTCGGCCAGGTAGCGCGTCCCCTCGCTCGTCGCCCCGAGCGACTGCGCCACCCGGCGCGGGTCGGGTTGCGGGCGCAGCGAGGCTAGGCGGTCACGACCGAGCGGGGTCGCGGCATAACTGCGCACGACCTCGACGATACGATGAAACTCCAGGGCCTGCTGCGCAGCTCGGTGCATATCGGGGTTGGAGGCCTGGCTGAGGAATGCCGGACTGCGCGTCCGCCCGCGAGCGTTACGGGCAGAGGCAACCTCATATGGTAGCACACGAGAGAATCTTGCGATCGGGCGATCTTGCGAACTCTGCTGGCAGCTGGCCTTGCCGTAGCCCAAAGGGCGGAGGCAGGCGGTGGGCCTTCCTAGAGATGATTAATCAAACTCGCAATCGTCGCCGCGCCAAAGCCGTTGTCGATATTTACAACAGAGACCCCGCTGGCACAACTGTTCAACATTCCGAGCAGGGCCGCGATGCCGCCGAAACTGGCCCCGTAACCGACGCTCGTGGGGACGGCGATGATTGGCACGTTGACGAGGCCGCCGATGACGCTCGGCAAGGCCCCTTCCATGCCGGCGACGACGACGATCACGCGCGCCGCAGTGAGGCGATCGTGCGCGCTCAGCAGGCGGTGAAGGCCCGCCACGCCCACGTCGTAGAGCCGCTCGACCTGGTTGCCCATCAGCTCGGCGGTGACGACAGCCTCCTCGGCGACCGGGCGGTCGGAGGTGCCCGCAGCGGCCACCAGCACGATCCCGTTTCCAGACGAGATGTCCTTTTGTTGCAGCGTGATAGCCCTGGCGTCGTCGTGGAATGTCGCGTGCGGCACCTCGGCCTTTACGGCAGCGAACGCCAGCTTATCAGTTCGAGTCACGAGGAGCGAATGGCCACGGTCGACGATGCTGGCGGCGATCGCGGCGACCTGGGCCGGAGTCTTGCCTGTACCGAGGATGACCTCGGGAAATCCCTGTCTCAGGGCCCGATGGTGATCGACCCGCGCAAAGCCGAGGTCCTCGAACGGCAGCGCGCGCAGGTAGTCCATCAGGCGCCGCTCGGCCTCGGCGGTCTCGAGCGTTCCATGCGAAACTTGTTCGAGGAGGTCGCGAAGTGGCGGCAGATTCATCGAACGCTCCGGCCCCTCACGATGGCGATTGGACCAGGTGAGGCTTGGCGGTATAATTGAATGCTTCCCGGCGACTGAGGAAACCTGACCCTATGACGCCCACTGAAACCGTGACGCTCGGGGCGTATTTTTTCATCCTGAGCATCCTGGCCGTCTACGGCTGGCATCGGTACTACCTTGTGTATCTTTACATGAAGCACAAGGGGGACAAAGTCGTGGTTCCGGCCGACCCCGAGGCCTGGCCCCCCGTGACGGTTCAGCTTCCGCTCTTCAATGAGATGTACGTGCTGGATCGCCTCGTGGAGGCCGTCTGCCGGATGGACTACCCGAAGGACCAGCTCGAAATCCAGATTCTCGACGATTCGACCGACGAAACGCAGGACATCGCAAGGCTTGCGACGCAGCGGTACGCCGCCCAGGGCTTCGACATCAAGTACATCCACCGCGACGACCGGAACGGCTACAAGGCCGGCGCGCTCGACGCGGCGCTCAAGGTGGCCCGCGGCCGCTTTGTCGCCATCTTCGACGCGGACTTCGTACCCTCGGCCGACTTCCTGAAGCGGACCGTGCCCCACTTCGGCGACCCGAAGGTGGCCATGGTGCAGGCGCGCTGGACGCACCTGAACCAGGAGTACTCGCTGCTGACCAAGGTGCAGTCGATCCTGCTCGACGCCCACTTCGTGCTCGAGCACGGCGGGCGCAACCGGTCCGGCCGCTTCTTCAACTTCAACGGCACGGCCGGCATCTGGCGGCCCGAGGCGATCGCCGACGGCGGCGGCTGGCAGCACGACACGCTCACCGAGGACCTCGACCTCAGCTACCGCACGCAGCTCAGGGGCTGGCGGTTCGTGTTCCTGCCCGACCTCGAGGCGCCGGCCGAGGTGCCCGTCGAGATGAACGCGTTCAAGTCGCAGCAGCACCGCTGGGCGAAGGGATCGATTCAGACCTGCCTCAAGCTGCTGCCGCACATCCTCCGATCGGACGCGCCGTTTGAGGTGAAGGCCGAGGCGTTCATGCACCTGACGGCCAACTTCAACTACCTGCTCATGGCCGCCCTGTGCCTGCTCATCTTCCCGTCGATGGTGATCCGGTACAACATGGGCTGGTACGAGATGCTGCTCATCGACGTGCCGC